>NZ_JBHXDQ010000080.1:0-40508 GCF_042725875.1 Streptomyces sp. NPDC127038
GCCCTGCCCACAGGCCCGTCCGCCCCGGCCCTGCGGGCAGGGCCGGGGCGGGCTTCGAGGGGGTCAGGCGGTCACCAGCGGGCGGCGGCCCGTCCAGGCCGCCAGCCGTCCGTAGGCGTCGGCGCCCTCGGCGACCGGCGCCACCGCGCCGAACGGCAGCTCGGGGTCCTCGCGTCCCTCGTCGGGCAGCACCCTCTCGGCGATCATGAGCGCGAACTCGGCCAGTTCCGGGTCGAGTCCGAGCGGCCGGCCGAGCGCCTCCCAGAGGTCCCAGGTGTGCGTGACCGCCTCCATGACGTACCCGGCCAGCGCGATACGCCCGGTCGCCTCGCCCCAGGGCACCGTCACCGGCGCGTCCAGCCGGGCGTCGTCCGCCCAGCTCTCCCGGACCTGCGTCCTGACCGCGTCGTAGGCGGCCTCCCAGCCGTCGTCCGGCACGCCGTCGGCGAACGGCCGCACCGCGAGCCCGTCGCCGCCCGCCCCGATCACGGCGATCCGCCGGGTCCCGCCGACCATGTGCGACAGCAGCAGCCGTACGTCGAACTCGGCGCACGGGGTGGGGCCGTCCAGCTGCTCCGGCCGGACGGTCGCGACGAGCGAGGCGATCTGGGCGGCGGCGCGGGCGTACAGGGGACGGGGGTCCATGGCGTTCATGACTACCTCTTCCGTGTCTCGGTGTGCCCCCACCCTCGACGCATAACCTGACAGTTTCCGTCAGCATTTGCGGAGGCCCTCCCGAGGGCGCGATCCTGGGCGCGTGAAGTCCGACCGCCTGCTCTCGATCCTGCTGCTGCTCCAGACCCGCGGCCGGGTCCCGGCGCACGAACTCGCCGACCGGCTGGAGGTGTCGGTGCGCACCATCTACCGCGATGTCGAGGCACTGTCCGCCTCCGGCGTCCCGGTCTACGCCGAACGCGGCCGGCACGGCGGGATCGAGCTGCTCGCCGGATTCCGTACGGACGTCACGGGACTGACCGCGGACGAGTCCCGCTCGCTGTTCGTCCTGGCCGCGCAGGGCGCCCACGCCGCCCTCGGCCTGGACGCGGCGCTCGCCTCGGCGCTGCGCAAGGTGATGGCGGCCCTGCCCGCGCCCTTCAGGCCCGCCGCCGAGGCCACCGGCCGGCGCGTCCTCGTCGACGCCACCCGCTGGAAGGGCGGTCCCCGGCGGGCCGTGGACCTGGAGGCGCTGCAGGACGCCGTCTTCTCCGATCGCCGGCTGCGGCTGCGCTACCGCCACGGCGGCGACGCCGAACCGCGCACGTACACCGTCGACCCCTACGGCCTCGTCTCCAAGGCCGGTGTCTGGTACCTGGTCGCCGACCGGCGGGGCGCACCACGGCTGTTCCGCGCCGACCGGGTCCGTTCGGCGGACCTGCTGCCCGACCCGGTCCGGCGCCGTCCCGGGGTCGAACTCGCCGACGCCTGGGAGGTGCTGCGGCGCCAGGTCGAGGAGCGGCCGGGGGGCGTCGACGTCACGGTTCGGGTACGGCGTTCCCGCCTCGACATGTTCGTACGCCTGCACGCGGCCTCCCTCGTGGAGCTGCCCGAGGACGACGGCGACGGCGCGTGGGTGACCGCGCGCCTCTCCCTCGGCTCGGTGCGCGAGAGCCGCACGCTGCTGGCCTTCGGGGACGCGCTGGAGGTCCTCGCGCCGGCGGAGGCCCGGCAGGAGCTCGCGGCGACGGCCGCGGCCATCAGCGCGGTGTACGAGGGGGGTTGAGGACCGGCGCCGGGACCGTGCCGCACAGGAAGGCACAGCCGCGGCACAGCGTGGCCCTACCTGGATCTGGTGCTCTGGCTCCCGCTCGTCCGGCCTTCGCGGCCCGACCCATGTGACCTGACCGGGAGTTGCCCCATGAACCGTCGTGCACGACTCGTTCCCCTCGTCGCCCTCCTCGCGCTCTCGCCCCTGGTGGCGGCCTGCGGCTCCGGTGACGCGTCCTCCTCGGACGGCACGACCTCCGGCGGGGGGAACTGCACGCGCCCCTCCGGGATGCCGGGCGGCGCCTCCGGCCGTCCGAGCGGCGCCCCGTCGGGCATGCCCTCGTTCTCCGGCACCCCGTCGGGCATGCCGAGCGGTTTCCCCTCGGGGATGCCGAGCGGTTTCCCCTCCGGCATGCCCAGCGGCGGTCCCGGCGGCGGGCAGGGCGGCGGCCGGGGCGGCTGCGGGGGCCAGGCGGGCCAGGGCGGACCGGCGCAACAGGGCTGACACGGCCCCGCCTCCGCAGCCCTACGGGGGGCGGGTTCGCGGTGGGTGGCCGCGCGAGTCGGGGCGGTCGGCCCGGTCCTCGCAGGTGCCCACCGGGCGGCCGGGGCCGAGCCGGAGGCGGTGCCCCTTCCTGCGGGCGGTCAGCCGAGCCAGTGGTGGCGGCCGATGCTGATCAGCCGCATCTGCCGGCTCGCGACCCCGGCCACCCGCTCGCGGTCCGCCTCGGAGCCGTCCAGCGCCTCCAGGAACGCCGAGGCGGCCATCAGCATGTGGTCGACGTACAGCCCGGCCAGCATCAGGAGATCGTCCTCGCTCCATCCCTCCGACTCGGGGTGGTCGGCCAGCGCGTCGCGGACCTCCTCGGCGAACCGGGCCAGCTGCTCGCGGATCGCGTCCCGCACCGGCTGGACCCCGCCGTGCCGCTCACGCGCGATGAAGCGGACGTGCGCCGGGTGGGCCGCGACGTGGTGGGCGATCAACTCCACGGCACGGCCGATGCGTTCGTCACTGTCGCCGGCCGTGGACACGATGTCCTCGATCATCGGGTGCAGGCTGCCGAGCGCCTCCTCGACCAGCGCCGCGCCGAGATCCGCCGTCGAGCGGAAGTGGCGGTAGAAGGCGGTCGGGGCGACTCCGACGGCGCGGGTGACCTCGCGCAGCCCCAGGCTGCTCAGGCTCTGGTCCTCCAGAAGCCCCAACGCCGCGTCCAGCAGCGCCTGCCGGGTCTTCTGCTTCTGCGCCTGGCGGATGCCGAGAGTGTGACTCATGCCATGCAGTTAACAACTGTTCTCTGGAATTTTAAAGCCGTGGAGCGCGCTAGACTCAAGAGTCAGTGAACAAGTGTTACTACAACCGTTCACTGAGTCGTCAAGTCCCGGAAACATCGGGCCCTCACCGTTGAGGTCCCGGAGGTTCCAGGACCGGACTTCGAGACTTCTTCGAGAGGCATCTCATGCTGTTCCTCGTCGCCGCACTCCTGCTGCTCGGCGTTGTGATGGGTTCCGTGGCGCACGCGCCGCTGACCGTCAGCCTCGCCGCCGCGGCCGTCATCGGCGTCTGGCTGATCGTCTTCGCGCTGCGTGAGCGCGGGGCCCGCCGGCGCCACTCCTCCGCCAACTGACCGCTGGTACCGCACCTTTGCCGACCGGCCGTCGGTCCCACCCCGCACCGGCTGACCGTTGGTCCATCCCCGCACCGACCGACCGTTGGGAGCTGAACCACCTCATGGAACTCACCGCGCGCACCACCGGGACGACCCGCACCACCGGCATCCCCGCCGCGAGCCGCACGATCGACGTGTCCCGCGCCACCGACGCGCTCCGCGCCACGCAGGCGTCCCGCGCCGCCGAGGCCGCGCCCGCCGCGCGCCGGACCGGCGTGAAGGACGCGGACGGCATGGCCGTCGCCTCCTTCGTCCTCGGCCTGCTCGGCCTGCTCGTGCTGAACGTCTTCCTGGGCCCCGTCGCCATCGCCCTCGCCTCCGTCGCCCTGTGGCGCGGAACGGCCCGCCGGGGCCGCGCCCTCCTCGGCCTCGGCCTCGGAATCGCCGACCTGGCCGTCCTGGTCGCCTTCATGCAGATCGACAACACGGTGTCCTGGAGCTTCTGAGAGGGCGGCGCCGGCCAGGGCTCCCGACGAGGACCGGCCGTTCTGCCGCGGGGGGCCGGGGACGAGGGGGAGAGGGCCCGTAGAATCGAGCCCACCATGGCTTACCTCGACCACGCCGCGACCACGCCCATGCTTCCCGAGGCAGTAGAGGCCCTGACCGCCCGGCTGAGCGTCACGGGCAACGCCTCCTCCCTCCACGCCGCCGGCCGCACCGCGCGGCGCGCGGTCGAGGAGGCCCGCGAGACCCTGGCGGACGCCCTCGGGGCCCGGCCCAGCGAGGTGGTCTTCACCTCCGGCGGCACCGAGGCGGACAACCTCGCCGTGAAGGGCCTGTACTGGTCCCGCAGAGACGCCGACCCGGCCCGTACCCGCGTGCTGGCGAGCCCCGTCGAGCACCACGCCGTCCTCGACGCCGTCCACTGGCTCGGCGAGCACGAGGGCGCCACCGTCGAGTACCTGCCCGTCGACGCCTACGGGCGGGTCCACCCCGGCGCCCTGCGCGAGGCCATCGCCCGCAACCCCGACGACGTCGCCCTCGCCACCGTCATGTGGGCCAACAACGAGATCGGCACCCTGATGCCGGTCCGTGAACTGGCGGACGTGGCAGCCGAGTTCGGGGTTCCGCTGCACGCCGACGCGGTCCAGGCCTTCGGGCAGGTCCCCGTCGACTTCGCGGCCTCGGGCCTCGCCGCGATGACGGTGTCCGGCCACAAGATCGGCGGCCCCTACGGCATCGGCGCGCTCCTGCTGGGCCGCGAGTACAGCCCGGTGCCCGTGCTCCACGGGGGCGGCCAGGAGCGCCACGTCCGCTCCGGCACGCTCGACGTGCCCGCCGTCGCGTCCTTCGCCGTCGCCGGGCGGCTGGCCGCCGAACGCCGGGAGTGGTTCGCCACCGAGATCGGCGCCCTGCGCGACGACCTCGCCGACGCCGTCGTCAAGGCCGTGCCCGACGCGATCCTCGGCGGCGACCCGGCACCGGGGGGCCGGCTGCCGGCCAACGCGCACTTCACGTTCCCCGGCTGCGAGGGCGACTCGCTGCTCCTGCTGCTCGACGCGCAGGGCATCGAGTGCTCCACCGGCTCGGCCTGCACCGCGGGCGTGGCCCAGCCGAGCCATGTCCTCCTCGCCACAGGCACCGACCCGGACCTCGCCCGGGGCACCCTGCGCTTCTCCCTCGGCCACACCTCCACCCGCGCCGACGTCGCCGCGGTGGCCCGCGCGATCGGCCCGGCGGTGGAACGCGCCCGCATGGCGGGCCTCACCTGACCGCAGGTTCGGGCCGTGGGGCCGGAACAGGCGGGGCCGGAGCAGGCGGGTTCGGGTCGAGGGCGGTCCTCGTCAGGCCGCCGTGGACCGGGCCCGCCGCACCAGCCGTATGTACCGGTCCCAGTCCCAGTACCGTCCGGGGTCCGTGTGGTCCGTGCCCGGCACCTCGACGTGCCCGATGATGTGCGCGCGGTCCACGGGGATGCCGTACCGGCCGCATATCCCGGCCGTCAGCCGCGCCGAGGCCTCGTACATCGCGTCCGTGAACGACGAGGGGCGGTCGACGAAGCCCTCGTGCTCGATGCCGACGCTGCGTTCGTTGTACGAGCGGTTGCCCGCATGGAAGGCCACGTCCAGCTCGCGGATCATCTGGGTGACATGACCGTCCCTGCGCACGACGTAGTGGGCGGCCGCCCCGTGCCGGGGATCCTGGAACGCCCGCACCGCGCTCGCGAAACCGCCCTGGGTGACATGGACGACGACGCGGTCGATCACGTAGTCGTCGGGACGGTCGGCCCGCCGCCAGTTCGCCGCCGAGGCCGCCACCCACTGCGCGCCCCGGAAGTCCACCGCCCCCGCGACGCGCGCCTTCTCCACGCCGGGCAGCCGCCACCACAGGCGCGACAGCTCCCGCCGGGCGAGCCCCGCCGCGCTCACGGCGGCCGCCAGCCCGCCGACCAGCAGCACCCGGCGTCCCACCGGCCGGTCCGCGTCCTTGCCGCCCGCCCCGGCCCCACCGCTCCGTGACGGTCCCGGCTTCCCCTTTTTCGCCCCCATGCGATCTTCAACGGATACTCGCGGGTCCCGGTTCCCGCGGCCCCGTACCCTGGAGGGGTTATGACTGACACCTCGCAGCGCCCCCTCCGCGTCCTCGCCGCCATGTCCGGCGGCGTGGACTCCGCCGTAGCCGCCGCCCGTGCCGCCGAGGCCGGGCACGACGTGACGGGCGTGCACCTCGCCCTCTCCGCGAACCCGCAGTCGTTCCGGACCGGCGCGCGCGGCTGCTGCACCATCGAGGACTCGCGCGACGCCCGCCGGGCCGCCGACGTCATCGGCATCCCGTTCTACGTCTGGGACCTCGCCGAGCGCTTCCGCGAGGACGTCGTCGAGGACTTCATCGCCGAGTACGAGGCCGGGCGCACCCCGAACCCGTGCCTGCGCTGCAACGAGAAGATCAAGTTCGCGGCCCTCCTGGACAAGGCGCTCGCGCTCGGCTTCGACGCGGTCTGCACCGGCCACTACGCCCAGGTGATCGTCCGCGAGGACGGCACGCGCGAGCTGCACCGCGCCTCCGACATGGCCAAGGACCAGTCGTACGTCCTCGGTGTCCTGGACGACCGCCAGCTCGCCCACGCGCTGTTCCCGCTCGGCGACACGGTCACCACCAAGGACGAGATCCGCGCCGAGGCCGAGCGGCGGGGCCTGGCCGTCGCCAAGAAGCCGGACTCGCACGACATCTGCTTCATCGCCGACGGCGACACCCAGGGCTTCCTCGCGGGCCGGCTCGGCAAGGCCGAGGGCGACATCGTCGACGAGAGCGGCGCCACGATCGGCACCCACGAGGGTGCGTACGGCTTCACGATCGGCCAGCGCAAGGGACTGCGCATCGGCACCCCCGCCGCCGACGGCAAGCCCCGCTACGTCCTCGACATCTCGCCCGTGAACAACACGGTCACGGTCGGCCCGGCCGCCTCCCTGGACGTGTCCGCGCTGACCGCGATCAAGCCGCGCTGGTGCGGCGCGGCCCCCACCGGCCCCGGCACCTACACCGCCCAGCTCCGCGCCCACGGCGGCGAGACCGAGGCGGACGCCGAGCTGGTGGACGGCGAGCTGCGGGTCACCTTCACCGAGCCGGTCCGCGGCGTCGCCCCCGGCCAGGCGATCGTCCTGTACGACGGCACCCGCGTGGTCGGCTCGGCGACGATCGCGACGACCACGCGCGCGACGGCGGACGTCTAGAGCCGGACCCGCCCCGGGCCGGACCGGCGGGGCCGGCCTAGGCCTCCGTGCCGAAGAACTCCGCCAGGACCGGGGCGAGCACCTGGGGATCGACCATGTGCGTCTGCCCCTCCAGCGTGCGGTACGACCCCTCGGGCGCCGCCTCCGCGACGGTCCTGGCCGCCTCGCGCATCCACGCGGGGCTCGCGTCACCGGCGACCGACAGCAGCGGCACGGAGAGCAGTGCCAGTCGCTCCCGGGGCACCCGGTTCCCGCCCATCGCCGCGTCGTCGTACGCCAGGGTCGGCGCGAGGGCCTCCATCCCGGGCCAGGCGTGCGACATCCGTACCCCGGCGATCATCTCCGGGGGCGTGCCCACGAGGGTCAGGAACAGTTCGACCGCGTCGCCCCGCCGGTCCTGCCCGAGCAGCTCGGTCAGCCGCCGGGTGTACTCGGTCCGCTGTCTGCCCGCCGCCTCGTCGACCGCGAACGGCGTCTCGTAGACCGCCACTTCGCGGACGGGCAGCCCGCTCGCCGCCGCCTCCAGGGCCAGCGCCCCGCCCGAGGAGATGCCGTACAGCGCCGCTTCGCCCCCGCAGACCTCGATCAGCGCCGCGATGTCCTCGACCTCCCTGGCCACCGCGAAGGGCGCGGTGTCGCCGCTGCCGCCGCGGCCCCGCCGGTCGTAGGTGACGGCGCCGAAGCGGTCCGAGAGGGCCTCCGCGAGCGGCGCGAGCGTGGCGCCCGTGCACATGGCGCCGCCGACCAGGACGACCGCGGGGCCGTCACCGTGCCGTTCGTACGCGATCGGGGTCCCGTCGCGCGAGATCGTCTTCTTGTCCATGTCCGAAGAGACTGCCGGGCCGGCGGGAACTCATCGCGGCACCACGCCCGCGCGCGGCCGGAACTCAGGACACGTCCGCCTCGTAGAAGCAGAGGTGGTCCCTGATCTCTGCGACCTCGGGCTCGGGATCGGGATAGGCCCACACCAGGTCGGCGGCGCCGGGGCGCGACCAGTAGGACGCGGTGCCCTTGAACGGGCAGTACGTGTGGGTGTCGGAGGGCGTCAGCAGATCCAGCCGGACGTCCTCGGGCGGGAGGTAGTAGCGCACCGGACAGCCCGTCTCGCGCAGCACCAGGGGGCGGTCGCTCTCCGCCAGGACCTGGCCGCCGTGCACGACGCGTACGTTCCGGGTGCCCTGTTCGATGGTGATCGTGTGTCCTTCAGCCATGTACGGAAAGCGCTCGCGGGCCCCGATTCGTTCCCGCGTACGGTGAAGCCATGAACATCTGTGTCTTCCTCTCCGCCGCCGACCTCGACGACCGCTACACACGCCCCGCGCGGGAGTTCGCCGAACTCCTGGGCAAGGGCGGCCACACCCTCGTGTGGGGCGGCTCCGACTCCGGGCTGATGAAGGTCGTGGCCGACGGCGTGCAGGAGGCGGGCGGACGGCTGGTGGGCGTCTCCGTGGAGTTCCTCGCCGCCAAGGCGCGCCCCGGCGCCGACGAGATGGTCGTCGCCCGGGACCTGGCCGAGCGCAAGGCGCTGCTCCTGGCGAAGGCCGACGCGGTGGTCGTCATGGTCGGCGGCACCGGCACCCTCGACGAGGCGACCGAGATCCTGGAGCTGAAGAAGCACGGGAAGACCGACAAGCCGGTGGTCCTGCTCAACACGGCCGGCTTCTACGACGGGCTCAGGGAGCAGTTCCTGCGGATGGACGCCGAGGGCTTCCTGCCGGTCCCGCTCACCGACCTGGTGTTCTTCGCCGAGGAGCCGGTGGGGGCGCTGGCCCACCTGGAGGAGCGCCTCGGCACCGTCTGAGGCACCGGCACCCGTTCGGTGGCCGGCCGCCGGTGATGCGAGCATGGCGTCCATGGCTACACATGTGATCACCGGGGCCGGTTCCGGCATCGGCGCGGCCGTCGCCCGCCGTCTGCACGCGCGCGGGGACGAACTCGTGCTCCACGCGCGCGACGCCGGCCGCGCCAAGGAACTGGCCGCCGCCTTCCCCGGGGCGAAGACCCTCGTCGGCGACCTGGCGGACCCCGACAAGCTCTCCTGGGCGTTCTCGCACCAGACGCTCCCCGGCCGGGTCGACTCCCTGCTGCACATCGCGGGCGTGGTCGACCTCGGCCCGGTCGGCGAACTCACCCCGAAGTCCTGGCGCCACCAGCTCAACGTCAACCTGATCGCCCCCGCCGAGCTGACCCGCCACTTCCTGCCCCAGCTGCGCGTCTCCCAGGGGCACGTGATCTTCGTCAACTCCGGTGCCGGTCTGAGCGCCCACGCCGACTGGTCCGCCTACGCCGCCTCCAAGCACGGGCTGAAGGCCCTCGCGGACTCCCTGCGCCACGAGGAGCACCCGGCCGGGGTCCGGGTGACCTCGGTCTACCCGGGCCGCACCGCGAGCCCCATGCAGGCCAAGGTCCACCAGCAGGAGGGCAAGGAGTACGACGCCTCGCGGTGGATCGACCCCGAGTCGGTGGCCACGACGATCCTGATGGCGCTCGACCTGCCCCGCGACGCCGAGGTCAACGATCTGACGGTGCGCCCGGGAGGCTGACCGGCCCGCGCGATTCCGTAGGCTTCCGGGGTGAGCGAAAACAGCGAGTTCAGGTTCGGTGCCGCCACCGGGGTCGGGTCCATGCCGGGCGGTGACGCGCGGGAGGCCGCCAAGACCGTCACGGGCTCCTTCGAGGACTTCCCCTTCCTCCCCGAACTGCCCGCGCGCGGGCCCGGGGCGGACATGATCGGCCGGACCGCGGGGATGCTCGTCGAGCTGTACGCGCGCGTGGAGCCCAGCGGCTGGCGCTTCGGGGACCGGCCGGGCCGGGACACCAAGCGGGCCCGGTCGTGGCTGGGGGAGGACCTCGACGCCCTGGAGGAGTTCACCCAGGGGTACGAGGGGCCGCTCAAGGTGCAGGCCGTCGGCCCCTGGACGCTGGCCGCCGCGCTGGAGCTGAGGAACGGCGAGTCCGCCCTCTCCGACCCCGGAGCCTGCCGCGACCTCGCCGGATCGCTCGCCGAGGGCCTGCGCCTCCACCTCGACGAGGTGCGCCGGCGGATCCCCGGCGCCAGGGTCGTCCTTCAGCTCGACGAGCCCTCCCTGGTCGCCGTGCTCCGCGGCGCCGTGCCCACCGCCAGCGGCTACCGCACCCACCGCGCGGTGGACCGCCAGATCGCCGAGGCCACCCTCCGGGACGTCATCGGCGTGAACGGGGGCGGTCCGGTCGTCGTCCACAGCTGCGCCCCCGACGTGCCCTTCGCCCTGCTGCGCCGGGCGGGCGCGGCGGCGGTGTCGTTCGACTTCTCCCTCCTCACCGAGCGTGACGACGAGGCGATCGGGGAGGCGGTCGAGGGCGGTACCCGGCTGTTCGCCGGTGTCGTCCCCGGCACGGACGTCCCATTGTCCGACCCTGCCGGTAGCGTCATGGGTGTCAGGACGCTGTGGCGCAGGCTGGGGCTGCGGCCGGGTCTGCTCGCGGAGGCGGTCACGCTCACCCCGTCGTGCGGACTCGCGGGGGCCTCCCCCGACTTCGCGCGCAGGGCGCTGGCCCACTGCGTCCGGGCGGCGAGATCCCTCGCGGACAACCCAGAGTAACGGGAGGACACAACGGTGGCCGGCGAAGAGCACGCAGAGCCCACATCGGTACCCGCCGAGGCACGGGAGCGGCACGCGCGGCTCGCCGAAGAGGTCGAGGAGCACCGCTTCCGTTACTACGTGAACGACGCTCCGGTCGTCAGCGACGCGGAGTTCGACACCCTGCTGCGTTCCCTGGAGGCGCTGGAGGAGGAGTTCTCCGAGCTGCGGACGCCGGACTCGCCGACCCAGAAGGTCGCGGGTTCGTACGCCACGGACTTCGCCTCCGTGCAGCACCGGCAGCGCATGCTGTCGCTCGACAACGCCTTCACCGACCTCGAACTGGCCGCGTGGGCCGAGCGCGTGGCCAGGGACGTGGGCACCTCCGAGCACCACTTCCTGTGCGAGCTGAAGGTCGACGGACTCGCCGTCAACCTGACGTACGAGCACGGCCGTCTCACCCGGGCGGCCACCCGCGGCGACGGCCGCACCGGCGACGACATCACGCCCAACGTCCGTACGATCGCGGAGATCCCGGACCGGCTGACCGGCGACCACGTCCCCGCTCTCGTGGAGATCCGCGGCGAGGTCTACCTGCCGATGGAGCGGTTCGAGGAGCTCAACGCCCGTCTCGTGGCGGCGGGCGACAAGCCCTTCGCCAACCCCCGCAACGCGGCGGCCGGTTCACTGCGGCAGAAGGACCCCCGCGTCACCGCGACCCGCCCGCTCCACATGGTCGTCCACGGCATCGGCGCCCTGGAGGGATTCGAGGGCCTGGGCCGGCTCTCCGAGGCCTACGGCCTGCTGCACTCCTGGGGACTGCCGACCACCCGGTACGCCAAGGTGGTCGACGACCTCGACGGCGTACGGGAGTTCATCGCGTTCTACGGCGAGAACCGGCACTCCGTGGAGCACGAGATCGACGGGGTGGTCGTCAAGCTCGACGAGATCCCCCTCCAGGGCCGGCTCGGCTCCACCGCGCGCGCACCCCGCTGGGCGATCGCCTGGAAGTACGCGCCCGAGGAGGTCAACACCAAGCTGGTCAACATCCGCGTGGGCGTGGGCCGTACGGGCCGGGTCACCCCGTACGCGCAGGTCGAGCCGGTGACGGTCGCGGGCTCCGAGGTCGAGTTCGCCACCCTGCACAACCAGGAGGTGGTGAAGGCCAAGGGCGTCCTCATCGGCGACACGGTGGTGCTGCGCAAGGCCGGCGACGTCATCCCCGAGATCCTCGGACCGGTGGCCGACCTGCGCGACGGCAGCGAGCGGGAGTTCGTGATGCCGGCCGACTGCCCCGAGTGCGGTACGCCGCTGCGCGCCATGAAGGAGGGCGACATCGATCTGCGCTGTCCCAACGGCCGTTCCTGCCCGGCCCAGTTGAGAGAGCGCGTCGCCTACCTCGCGGGCAGGCAGTGCCTGGACATCGATCACTTCGGCGACGTGGCCGCCGCGGCGCTGACCCGGCCCCTGGAGCCCGTGGCCCCGCCGCTCGTCGACGAGGGAGACCTCTTCGACCTCACCGTCGAGCAGCTGCTCCCGATCAGGGCGTACGTCCTCGACCCGGACAGCGGTCTGCCCAAGCTGGATCCGAAGACCGGTGAGGAGAAGGTCGTCACGGTCTTCGCCAACCAGCAGGGCGAGCCGAAGAAGAACACGCTTGCCCTGCTGGAGAGGATCGCCGAGGCGCGGACCCGTCCGCTCGCCCGGTTCGTCAACGGGCTCTCCATCCGGCACGTGGGCCCCGTGGCCGCCGAGGCGCTGGCCCGCGAGTTCCGTTCCATCGACCGCATCGAGCAGGCCACCGAGGAGGAACTCGCCGCGGTCGACGGGGTCGGCGGGATCATCGCGGCCTCGGTCAAGGAATGGTTCGCCGAGGACTGGCACCGCGAGATCATCCGCAAGTGGAAGGCGGCCGGTGTCCGCATGGAGGACGAGGGCGCGGGCGAGGACGCGGGACCCCGTCCGCTCGAAGGGCTCACCGTCGTCGTCACGGGCACGCTCGAACACCACACACGGGACGGGGCGAAGGAGGAACTCCAGAGCCGCGGAGCAAAGGTCACCGGTTCTGTTTCGAAGAAGACATCTTTCGTTGTGGTGGGCGACAATCCCGGATCGAAGTATGACAAGGCGATGCAGTTGAAGGTTCCGGTCCTGAACGAGGAGGGCTTCGCCGTCCTGTTGGGGCAGGGGCCGGACGCGGCGGCGGAAGTCGCGCTTCCGATCGAGGAATAGGGGCCGAAGTCCACCCGTTCGGCGCAAATCGGCGACATTCGGGTGACCAGGTCGCATTCGGGCAACCGTCGACGACCGCTGCCCGTGGAAGCCTTCCGCGGCCTACTGTTGACGTGTGCGCCCGCCGTGCCCGGCCGCGGTCGGCGCATCCTCCGCTCCGCGCGAGCCGGGGGAAAGGGTTTTCCGACGCGGCACCGTTGGCAGTTGTCGTCGGCAACGGATCGTGTCGCGTGGGCACCGCCGGCAGTGAGAGGGACGGGAATGGAACCGACCGAGAGCGCCGCTCCCGACCCACGGCTGCGCCTGCGCCGGACGACCGGCGCGTGGCTGACCGGCCTGCGGACGGGACGGCCTTCGGAACGTCGTGCCCGCAGCGGGCCCGGCGGCGCCCCGCCCACCCCTCCCGGCGGCCCCGGCGCCGGCGCCCTGACCGCCGAACGCGGCACCGGCCTGCCGGGCCAGGACCCCGAACGACATCTGTCCTGGCCCACGCTGCCGTCGGCGGTCGTGGCCACCGCCGCGTTCGTCCTGGGCGCGGGCTTCTACCGCGCGTTCAGCGGACATCACGCGCTCTTCCCGTGCGGCACCGTCGGCTGGGCGCTGGCCCTGCTGACCGGGGTCATCGTCGGTCACCTGGTCGCGCTCGGCCGGGCCCGCTGGTGGGGCGGCACCGGTTCCGGCGCCGCGCTGACCCTCGCGGTCCTGCTGCTGTACGGCTGGGTCCCGGCCGGAATGGTCAGCCTCACCGTCGTGGTCCTGGTGGGCACGGCCCGCCGGGACCGCTGGCGCCAGGGCGTCCTGCACGGCGCCGTCGACATCCTCGGCATCGGCGCCGGAGCCCTGGTCCTCGCCTCGTTCGGACGGTTCCCGAGCGTCGAGGCACCCTGGGCCCCCGCCACCTGGACGCTCTACGCCGCTCCCCAGCTGGTGCTGGTCGCCGGCGCCTATCTCGCCGTCACCCGCGTCCTGCTGTGGTACATCAACACCCCCGGCGGCGGCCTGCCGACCGTCGCCCGTACGGCCCTGGTCAGGCACGGTCTCGTCGCCGTCGCACTGCTCGGCATCGCCCCGCTCGTGTGCGTCGTCGCGATGGCCCAGCCGATGCTGCTGCCGCTGTTCTCGATCCCGCTGATCGCCCTCGACTCCACCCTGTGGATAGCCCGCGCGCGGGCCGAGGAACAACTGCGCGACCCCCTGACCGGACTGCCGAACCGTCAGTGGCTGCTGGAGCGCACCTGGACCGCGCTGGACGACGCCGAGCGCATCGGCGCCCGCTCCGCCCTGATGCTCATCGACCTGGACCGCTTCCGTTCGGTCAACGACACGCTGGGGCACCTCGCCGGTGACCGGCTGCTCCTCCAGATAGCCGAGCGGCTGCGGCTGGCGCTGCCGCGCGGGGCGGAGGCCGCGCGGCTCGGAGGTGACGAGTTCGCCGTGTTACTGCCGGTCGTCGACTCCACCACTTCGGCCACCCGGGTCGCCCGCAATCTGGTCGCCACCCTCGGCTCGCCGCTCGACCTGGACGGACTCACCCTCGTCCTGGAGGCCAGCGCCGGGCTCGCCGTCTTCCCCGATCACGCGCTCGACGCGGAGGGGCTGCTGCGTCTCGCCGACATCGCGATGTACCAGGCGAAGCGGGACCGTACGGGCGTCGAGGTGTACGAGTCCAAGCGGGACTCCAACACTCCCGACCGGCTGGGTCTGCTCGGCGATCTGCGCCGCGCCCTGGACACCGGTGACGTCGAACTCCACTACCAGCCCAAGGTCCGCTTCGACGGGCAGGTGGCCGGTCTTGAGGCCCTGGTGCGCTGGGTGCACCCGGAGCGCGGCAAGGTCCCGCCGGACGAGTTCATCGCCATCGCCGAGTCGTCCGGGCTGATGCCCCACCTGACCGAGTACGTCCTGGAGACGGCCCTCGGACAGGTCGCGCGCTGGCGTGCGCAGGGGCTGTACGTGCCGGTCGCGGTGAACGTGTCGCCGCGTGACGTCCACACGCCCGGGTTCGCCGGTGCCGTCGCCGCGCGTCTCGCCCGGCACGGGGTTCCCGCGGGAGCGCTCCAACTGGAGATAACGGAGCACGTGCTCCTGGAGGACCCGCAGCGGGCCGCCGACACCCTCGCGGCGCTCACCGGGCACGGCGTGAAGATGTCGCTGGACGACTTCGGCACCGGGTACTCCTCCCTCGTCCATCTGCGCCGGCTCCCGGTCAGCGAACTGAAGATCGACCGGTCGTTCGTCGCACGGCTCGCCGTGGACGCCGAGGACGCCGAGATCGTGCGGTGCACCCTCGATCTCGCCCATTCGCTGGGGCTTCTCGTCGTGGCGGAGGGTGTCGAGGACGACGAGACGTGGGAGCGGCTGCGGGATCTCGGCTGTGACGCCGTGCAGGGGTGGCTGGTCGCCGCGGCGATGCCGCCGGAGGAGGCCACGGCGTGGCTGCTCGCGCGGGGGGCCCGCGGCTGGCAGCGCCCACGCGCCGCGCTCCCGGCCGCAGAGTAACCCCGCCTACCCGGCCTGCGGCCGCCCGTCTCCCACCCACGCACCACCCGTTCACCGTCCGCCGAGAAGTTGACCTCCCCCATCCGGCCGTCCCGCCGTCGGCGGCGACCGGTCTTTCCGGCCTGCGGCCGTCCGTCTCCCACCCACGCACCACCCGTTCACCGTCCGCCGAGAAGTCGGCCTCGCCCGTCCGGCCGTCCCGCCGTCGGCGGCGACCGGTTTTTCCGGCCTGCGGCCGGGTGTCTCCCGCCCGCGCACCGCCCGTTCGCCGTCCGCCGAGAAGTTGGCCTCGCCCGTCCGGCCGTCTCGCCGTCGGCGGTGACCGGTTTTTCCGGCCTGCGGCCGGGTGTCTCTCGCCCGTCGGCGTCGTCCGTTCGGGCGTCTCGGGGTCGGTGGTGGGTGGGGTCGTGTCACGGGTCCGGTGGTCGCCGATGGTGGTGGGGCCCCGGGGGAGAGTTCGGCTGGTTGTTGGCGGTCATGGGTGGTGCGTGGGTGGGAGACTTCCGGCCGGAGGCCGGGGCGACCGGCGGTGCCTCGGGTCGGTTTGGGCGGGTCGGCGGTGGGCGGGGGCAAACCCGGGCGCGGGCATGGGGCCGGGCCCCATAGGATTGGGCCAAAACACACCGCACTCACCCCAGAGGATCGCTGCATGCCTGGCATCACGCGCGAGGAGGTCGCCCACCTCGCACGGCTGGCGCGTCTGGAGCTGAAGGGCGAAGAGCTCGACCACTTCGCAGGCCAGCTGGACGACATCATCGGCGCGGTCGCCCGCGTCAGCGAGGTCGCCGACCAAGACGTACCGCCGACCTCTCATCCGCTGCCGCTGACGAACGTCATGCGCGTGGACGAGGTCCGTCCGTCGCTCACCCCCGAGCAGGCGCTCTCCGGCGCCCCGGCCCAGGAGCAGCAGCGTTTCAAGGTGCCGCAGATCCTGGGGGAGGACTAATCACCATGACGGACACCAACGTCAACATCATCAAGCTCACCGCCGCCGAGACCGCGGCGAAGATCGCCGCGGGCGAGCTGACCGCGGTCGAGGTCACCGAGGCCCACCTCGCGCGGATCGAGGCCGTCGACGAGAAGGTGCACGCCTTCCTGCACGTCGACCGCGAGGGCGCCCTCGCCCAGGCACGCGCCGTGGACGCCAAGCGGGAGGCCGGCGAGAAGCTCGGCCCGCTCGCCGGCGTGCCCCTCGCGCTCAAGGACATCTTCACCACCGAGGGCATCCCGACCACCGTCGGCTCGAAGATCCTCGAAGGCTGGATCCCGCCGTACGACGCGACCCTCACCAAGCGGCTCAAGGCCGCCGACGTCGTCATCCTCGGCAAGACCAACATGGACGAGTTCGCCATGGGGTCCTCCACCGAGAACAGCGCGTACGGCCCGACCGGCAACCCCTGGGACCTCACCCGGATCCCCGGCGGCTCCGGCGGCGGCTCCTCCGCGGCCCTCGCCTCGTACCAGGCGCCCCTCGCCATCGGCACCGACACCGGCGGCTCCATCCGCCAGCCGGCCGCCGTCACCGGCACGGTCGGCGTCAAGCCGACGTACGGCGCGGTCTCCCGCTACGGCATGGTGGCGTTCTCCAGCTCCCTCGACCAGGGCGGCCCCTGCGCCCGTACGGTCCTCGACGCCGCCCTCCTGCACGAGGTCATCGCCGGGCACGACCCGCTCGACTCCACCTCCATCGACGCCCCGGTCCCGCCGGTCGTCGAGGCCGCCCGCAACGGCAGCGTCGCGGGGATGCGCGTCGGTGTCGTCAAGCAGTTCCGCGGCGAGGGCTACCAGGCCGGTGTCATCCAGCGCTTCGACGAGTCCGTCGAACTGCTGAAGGAACTGGGCGCCGAGATCGTCGAGCTGGACTGCCCGTCCTTCGACCTGGCGCTCTCCGCGTACTACCTGATCGCCCCGTCCGAGTGCTCCTCCAACCTCGCCCGCTTCGACGGCCTGCGCTACGGCCTGCGGACGGGCGACGACGGCACGCGCTCCGCCGAGGACGTCACCGCCCTCACCCGTGAGGCCGGCTTCGGCCCCGAGGTCAAGCGCCGCGTCATGCTCGGCACGTACGCGCTCAGCTCCGGCTACTACGACGCGTACTACGGCAGCGCCCAGAAGGTCCGTACGCTCATCTCGCGCGACTTCGACAAGGCGTTCGAGCAGGTCGACGTGATCGTCTCCCCGACCACGCCCACCACCGCCTTCCCGATCGGCGAGCGCGCCGACGACCCGATGGCGATGTACCTCGCGGACCTGTGCACCATCCCGACCAACCTGGCCGGCAACTCCGCCATGTCGCTGCCCTGCGGTCTCGCCCCGGAGGACAACCTCCCGGTCGGACTCCAGATCATCGCCCCGGCGCTGAAGGACGACCGTCTGTACAAGGTCGGAGCCGCCGTCGAGGCCGCCTTCGTGGAAAAGTGGGGGCACCCGCTGCTTGAGGAGGCTCCGTCGCTGTGAGCAAGGCAATGTCCAAGGCCAAGGGCTTCAAGAAGTCGAAGTCGGGCACGTATCTGTCCATCGCCGGCACGGCCTTCGGCGCCTTCGGTGTCGCCAAGCAGGTCAAGAAGGCCCGCAAAGAACACGACACGCTGCGCCTCATCGACGCGGCCGTGTCCGCCGCCGCCATCGTCACAGGCCTCGCCATCCTCTACCGGGAGCTCAAGCGCCTGGGCGACGACGACGTCCTGATGGGCTGAGAGGGAAGTTTTCACCGTGACCACCACGACCGACCTGGTCTCGTACGAGGACGCGCTGGCGTCGTACGACCCCGTCATGGGCCTCGAGGTCCACGTCGAACTCGGCACCGCGACGAAGATGTTCTGCGGCTGTTCGACCGAGCTGGGCGCCGAGCCCAACTCGCAGACCTGCCCGACCTGCCTCGGCATGCCCGGCGCCCTCCCGGTCGTCAACGCGACCGGCGTCGAGTCCGCCATCAAGATCGGCCTCGCGCTGCACTGCGAGATCGCCGAGTGGTGCCGCTTCGCCCGGAAGAACTACTTCTATCCGGACATGCCGAAGAACTTCCAGACCTCCCAGTACGACGAGCCGATCGCCTTCAACGGCTATCTGGACGTCCAGCTTGAGGACGGCGAGGTCTTCCGCGTGCAGATCGAGCGCGCCCACATGGAGGAGGACACCGGCAAGTCGCTGCACGTCGGCGGTGCCACCGGCCGCATCCACGGCGCCTCGCACTCCCTGCTCGACTACAACCGCGCGGGCATCCCGCTCATCGAGATCGTCACCAAGCCGATCGAGGGCGCGGGCGAGCGGGCCCCCGAGGTCGCCAAGGCGTACGTCGCCGAACTGCGCGAGCTCATCAAGGCGCTCGGTGTCTCCGAGGCCCGTATGGAGCAGGGCCAGATGCGCTGCGACGTGAACCTCTCGCTGCGCCCGCACGGGCGGGAGAAGTTCGGTACGCGCTCCGAGACGAAGAACGTCAACTCGCTGCGTTCCGTCGAGCGTGCCGCCCGCTTCGAGATCATGCGCCACGCCGCGGTGCTGAACTCCGGCGGCACGATCATCCAGGAGACCCGCCACTTCCACGAGGACACCGGGTCGACGACCTCGGGCCGCGTGAAGGAGGAGGCGGAGGACTACCGGTACTTCCCGGAGCCCGACCTGGTGCCCGTCGCCCCGTCCCGCGAGTGGGTCGAGGAGCTGCGCGCCGGACTGCCCGAGCAGCCGCTGGCCCGCCGCAACCGGCTGCGCGAGGAGTGGGACGTCAACGCCCACGACATGCAGTCGATGCTCAACGCCGGCGCGATCGACTCGATCGTCGCGACGATCGAGGCCGGTGCCGACTCGGCCTCCGCCCGCAAGTGGTGGATGGGCGAGCTGGCCCGCAGCGCCAACGAGTCGGGCAAGGCCCTGGAGGACCTGCCGATCACCCCGGCCCAGGTCGCCCGGGTGTCCGAGCTGGTCACCGCCGGTGACCTGAACGACAAGCTGGCCCGTCAGGTCATCGAGGGCGTCCTCGCCGGCGAGGGCACCCCGGACGAGGTCGTCGACAAGCGCGGTCTGAAGGTCGTCTCGGACGAGGGCGCGCTCACCGCCGCCGTCGACGAGGCCATCGCGGGGAACGCCGGCATCGCCGACAAGATCCGCGGCGGCAAGGTCCAGGCCGTCGGCGCGCTCGTCGGCGCGGTCATGAAGGCCACCCGTGGCCAGGCCGACGCGGCCCGCGTCAAGGAGCTCATCCTGGAGAAGCTGGGCGTCTCCGAGGGCTGAGGTCCGAGTTTTCCCACACCCCGGGGGGTGCGCCGCGAGCGGTGCGCCCCCCGGGGTCTGTGTCGGCGTGCTCAGGTCAACGCGATACGCTCCCGCGGCATGAGTGGAAGCACCGACTCCGAGACGCACGACCGTACGACGCCGGACCGTGAGACCCGCGACAGCGAGGTCCGGGACCCGGCGGACCCCGACGCCGGAACGCCGGACCCGGCCGATTCCGGGGCCGGGGACCCGAGCCCGGCGGATCGGGCCACGGCCCCCGACACCGACGACTCGGACGCCTCGGGCGACTCGGACACCTCGGACGCCTCGGACGACGAGGGAACGGGCGACCAGGACCCGGACGCCGAGGACCCGGACGACGACGATCAGGATCCGGAGGCGCGCCGGGCGCGCTGGACCGCCGTCGGGACGGGCGCGCTGCTGACCCTCGCCGGACTCGCCGCCTCGGTGCTGCGCACCTCCGTGTCCGGAACCGCGCTGATACCCCTGTCCTACGCCTCGGGCGCCGTCCTGTGCGCCGGAGCGTCGGCACTCGGGGCCAGGGGCCGTACCCGGCGGGCGCTGTGGCTGATGATCGCCGGTGTGATGGTCATGGCCGTGGGTGACCAGCTGGACTGAGGTGGGGCCGAAGGGGTGACAGGGGCCACGCGAACCCACTGTGACCTCGGTCGCAGTCCTGTGAGTAAGGCCACGAATGCGACAAAGGATCAGTACAGGCTGCAAGAGTGATGACGCATTAGTCATGTGTTCTTTGCGGGCAGTTCCCGATAAAGATCCACAAATCCCCCAGGGAGCTCGCTCGTGGCAGCCCTTGCACGGTGGTGTGTTCAGCATCGCCTAGTCGCCGTTCTGCTCTGGCTTCTGGCGTTCGGCGGTGTGACCGCGGCCGCCGCGGTGACGGGCTCCGCGTACTCCAACGACTACGAGGTCCCCGGGACCGAGTCGGGCCACGCGACGCAGCTCCTGAACAAGGGATTCCCCGGCTTCGGCGGTGACAGCGACACGATCGTCTGGCACACCGACCCGGGCACCGTGCGTTCGGCCGACGTCGAACAGACCATGAACGGGACCCTCGACAAGATCGAGAAGCTTCCCGGAGTGGCCTCGGTCGACAGCCCGTACACCCACCAGGGAGCGGGCGGGGCCGACTCGGCCGGCCGGATCAGCCGGGACGGCAGGACGGCCTACGCGACCATCACCTTCGCCGACCGGGCCGAGAACCTCGACAAGGGCGAGGTCCAGGCCGTCGTCAGCACCGCGAAGGCGGCCGAGACCAAGGGGCTGGACGTCGAGCTCGGCGGTACGGCCATCGCGCTGACCAAGCCCTCCGGCGGGCACACGGCCGAGATCGTGGGCGTGGCCGTTGCCGCCGTGGTCCTCTTCCTCGCCTTCGGCTCGCTCGCCGCCTCCATGCTGCCCATCGCCACCGCCCTGGTCGGCGTCGGCACGGCGTACTTCGGCATCGTGCTCCTCGGACACGCCATGACCGTCGCGGACTTCGCCCCCATGCTCGGCATGCTGGTCGGCCTCGGCGTCGGCATCGACTACGCGCTGTTCATCGTGACCAGACACCGGCGCGGCCTCAAACGCGGGCTGTCGGTGGCCGAGGCGGCGCAGAACGCCGTGGCCACCACCGGCCGCGCGGTCGTCTTCGCCGGAGCCACCGTCTGCATCGCCCTGCTGGGCATGCTCATCCTCCGGCTCAGCTTCCTCAACGGTGTGGCGATCGCCGCCTCCCTGACCGTCGTCCTCACCGTCGCGGCCTCCGTGACCCTGCTGCCCGCGCTGCTGTCCTTCATCGGGCCGCGCGCGCTCAGCCGCCGTGAGCGCAGGCGGCTGGAGGAGGTCGGGCCCGAGCCCGAGATGGCCACCGGCTTCGCCGCCCGCTGGTCCGCCTTCGTCGAGCGCCACCCCAAGCTGCTCGGTGTCGTGGCCGTCGTCGTGATGGCCGTGCTCGCCCTGCCCACGTTCTCCCTCCACCTGGGCACCTCCGACCAGGGCAACGACCCGAAGAGCACGACCACCCGGCAGGCCTACGACCGGATCTCGGAGGGCTTCGGCCCCGGCCTGAACGGTCCCCTGACCCTCGTCACCAAGGTCGGCGGCGCCGAGGACCGGCTCGCCCTGGACAACCTGGACACCACGCTGAGGGCCACCCAGGGTGTCGCCTCGGCGACCCCGGTGACGTACAACGGCGCTGGTGACACCGCCTTCCTCACCGTCGTCCCGGCCTCCGCCCCGCAGTCCCAGAAGACCAGCGACCTCGTCGACCGGCTGCGCACCGACGTCCTGCCGCGCGCCGAGTCGGGCACCTCGCTCGACGTCCAGGTCGGCGGTGTGACGGCGAGCTACGACGACTTCGCGGGCGTCATCATCGGCAAGCTCCCGCTCTTCGTGGGCGTGGTGATCAGCCTCGGCTGTGTCCTGCTGCTGCTCGCCTTCCGTTCGATCGGCATCCCGCTCAAGGCGGCGGCCATGAACATCGCCGCCGTCGCCGCCGCCTTCGGAGTCGTCGTCGCGATCTTCCAGTGGGGCTGGGGCAGCGAGCTGCTCGGCCTCGGCCGCGCCGGCCCGATCGAGCCGTTCCTGCCCGTGATCATGGTGTCGGTGCTCTTCGGGCTCTCCATGGACTACCAGGTCTTCCTGGTCAGCAGGATGTACGAGGAGTGGCTGGAGACCGGCGACAACCGTCGGGCCGTACGCGTCGGGCTCGCCGAGACCAGCCGGGTGATCAACTCCGCCGCCGTCATCATGATCTCGGTCTTCCTGGCCTTCGTGCTCAGCGGCGACCGCGTCATCGCGATGTTCGGCATCGCCCTCGCCTCGGCCGTCGCCCTGGACGCCTTCGTCCTGCGCACGCTCCTCGTCCCGGCCCTGATGCACCTGCTCGGCGACGCCAACTGGTGGCTGCCCCGCGCCCTGGACAAGAGGCTTCCGCGCATCAGCATCGAGCCGCCCGAGTGCCGGGCGGCGCATGAGAGGCTGGCCGAGGCCACGGACGCCGAGGCGGCCGACGTACTGGCCCGCGCGGTGACGGAGGCCGGAGCGACGGTCGTACCGGGCGGCCGCAAGGCGCCGGACGCCGGGACGCCGGATCTCGGGACGCCGGACCTCGGGACGACCGACGCCGGGGCGACGGATGTGACGACGAAGGAGCGGTGACGGGATGTACGCCATATCCCTGGGCGACGACGGAGCGGAGCTGCGGCCCCTGGAGCCCTGGCACGCCGAGGAGTTCCTCGCCCACCTGGACCGCGGACGCGAGTTCATCGGGCGGTTCATCCCCTTCGGGGCCCGGTCCACGGACGTGCCGTCCGCGCGGGCACAGCTCCAGCGGTACGCCGACATGCGTGCCGCCGGCACCGGCTCCCTGCACGGCCTGTGGCTCGACGGGAAGCTCGTGGGCGGTGTGCTCTTCCTGAACTTCGACGCCGACCAGGGCACCTGCGAGGTCGGCTGCTGGCTGGAACCCGCCGCCTCCGGGCGCGGTCTGGTGACCCGCGCGATGCGGATCCTCATCGACTGGGCGGTCGGGGAACGCGGGATCCAGCGCGTGGAGTGGGTCGCCGCGGCGGGCAACGTCCCGAGCCTGAACGTGGCCCGGCGGCTCGGCATGAGCCGGGACGGCGTGCTCCGCGGCAAGCATCTCCACCAGGGCGTGCGGCACGACCTGGAGGTGTGGTCCCTGCTCGCCCACGAGTGGCGGGCCGCACGCGGGGACACCGCCCCCGAGGATCATTAAGGAACCTCTCAGACAGCGTCCGTACGGTGCGCGCATGGGAACCAAGACAGCTGACGAGACCGGCGCCGAGACCGGTACCGAGGCGCAGCGCGACGAGCAGACCGTGGACGTCACCGAGGCCGCGGCCGCGACCACCACCGACGAGCAGGCCAAGGCGGCGGCCGCCGCCGAGGAGCCGCACCAGACCGCGGACGAGACCGCGGACGGCACGGACCTCGACGAGGACGACGAGGCGGACGAGGAGCCCGCGGGCGACGACACCGCCGCCGCGGGCGGGGACACCGGTGTCGGCCAGGGTGCCGCGGCCGTCGTGTCCGCCGGACTCGGTGTGGTGTCGCTGACCGGCAGCTGGGTCGCCACCGTGGCCGCCGCCCGCGAGACCCTGATCGGCCAGCTCAGGACCTCCTCGACCGCGAGCGTCGCCACGCAGGTCAAGGCGGTCTACGGCGACGCCTGGGCGACCACCGCGCTGATCGGCGGCCTCTTCGCACTGGCCGCGCTGATCGTCGGCGTGGTCGTGCTGGCCAGGCCCGCGTTCGGAGCCCCCGGCAAGCCGCAGGCCGCCTGGATCAAGTCGGTCGCCTGGGCGGGCGTGTCGCTCGGCGTCGTGGGACTGGTGCTCGCGGTCGCCAAGTACGCGGACGTCATCCTCGGACTGCCGTCCGCCGGCTGACCCCCGGAGAACCGGGACCACTCTGAGGGGCCTTAGGGCCGGCACGGGAAACCGGCCGCCGTCCTAAGGCCCTTCGCGTTCCCAAGATGCGGCACTCTCCCGATGTGGCGCACCCCCCTGGGAGACGAGGGTTGAGGCATCGCGAACAGCGAGACCGAGACCGACTCTTCACCAAGGGGTACGAGATGTTCGAGTACGAGCTCCACCGCATCCGGTCCGCGGAACTGATCCGGGAGGCCCAGACCCACCGGCTCGCCAGGGAGGCCGCTTCCGGCCGACGGGCCGCCCGCCGCGCCGCAGCCCGCGGGGCCGCACAGGCGGACACGGAGGAACGAGCCCATAGCGACCGCCCCCGCCGGCACCGGTTCGCCCGAACCGCGTGAGCGCCGGGGCGCCGGTGGGGGGCCGGACACCGTCCGGCCCCCCACCGGGCGTGCGGGACGGCGGCCCCCGGGCGACCGCCCGCCTCCCGCCCGCCGGGATCCGCACGAGCGACCCGACGGCCGGAGGCCGCCGTGCCGGCGTGCCGAAGGGCGGGGACCGCCGCGTCGGCGCTCCGGCCGCCGCAGGGGCGCCGCCCGTCGTCCCGATAACCGCTGCCGTCCCGCCGGACCCCTGTGCCATGCTCGGGCCCGTGGAGACCAGGTCCGTCAGCCCGGTGTTCGTCGGTCGCGCCGACGAACTGGAGGTGTTGAACGACGCGCTCGCCCGCGCCGCCGGGAGCGGCCCCGAGGCGACCGGCACCGGGGGAGGGCCCCAGGCGTTCCTGCTCGGCGGCGAGGCCGGTGTCGGCAAGACCCGCTTCCTGGAGGAGTTCGCCGCCTCCGCCACCCGCGAGGGCGCCGTGGTCGCCTGCGGCGGCTGCGTCGAGATCGGCGCCGACGGCCTGCCCTTCGCCCCCTTCTCCACCGCCCTGCGCGCCCTGCGCCGCACCCTGCCCGAGGAGTTCGCCGCCGCGGCCGCCGGACAGGAGGAGGAACTCGCCCGGCTGCTCCCCGAACTCGCGCAGACCAGCAGGGGACGGCAGTACGAGGAGGACGGCACGGCCCGCCTCTTCGAGCTCACCGCCCGTCTGCTGGAACGGATCGCGGCCGACCGCACGGTCGTCGTCGTGCTGGAGGACCTGCACTGGGCCGACGCCTCGACCCGCCACCTCCTCGCCTACCTCTTCCGCACGCTGCGCGGCGGCCGACTCGTCGTGATCGCCACCTACCGCGCCGACGACATCCACCGCCGCCACCCGCTGCGCCCCCTGCTCGCCGAACTCGACCGCCTCCGCACGGTCCGCCGCATCGAACTGGGCCGCCTCAACCGCGCCGAGGTCGGCCGGCAGATCGCCGGGATCCTCGCCCGCGAACCCGACACCGCCCACGCCGACGAGATCTTCGCCCGCTCCGACGGCAACGCCTTCTTCGTCGAGGAACTGGCCGTCGCCGCCCGCGAGGGCTGCCCCACCGGACTCACGGACACCCTGCGCGACCTGCTCCTCGTCCGCGTCGAAGGGCTGCCCGAGAGCGCCCAGCGGGTCGCCAGGACCGTCGCCGAGGGCGGCAGCACCGTCGAGTACTCCCTGCTCGCCGCCGTGGCACGGCTCGCCGAGGACGACCTCATCGAGGCCCTGCGCGCCTGCGTCGGCGCCAACATCCTGACCGCCACGCCCGACGGCGACGGCTACCGCTTCCGCCACTCCCTGGTCCGCGAGGCCGTCAGCGACGACCTGCTGCCCGGCGAGCGCTCCCGCTTCAACCGCCGCTACGCCGAGGCCCTGGAGGCCGACCCGGCGCTCGTGCCGGCCGACGAGCGCGTCACCCGGCTGGCCAGCTACTGGTACCACGCCCACGACGCCGCCAAGGCCCTGCCCGCCGTCCTCGACGCCTCGGTCGAGGCCCGCCGCCGGCACGCCCACGCCGAGCAACTGCGGCTCCTGGAAAGGGCGATGGAACTCTGGGAGGCGGTCCCCGACACCGTACGGGCCGGACTGCGCCCCATCGACTACGTGGAGGCCTATCCGCCCCCGCCCCCGGCCCCGCCCGCGCCGTCGCGGGAACGCGGTGCGGACGCCGGCCACGACTCACCGGCCCAGCCGCTGCGTTACCTCGACCTCATGGCCGAGGCCGCCGTCGCCGGCCGGCTGTGCGGGGAACGCGAACGCGCCCTGAGGACGACCCGGCGCGCGCTGCACCTCCTGGAGGACGAGGGCGATCCGCTGCGCGCCGCCTGGTTCTGGGTCCAGCGCTCCCGGCTCGTCCAGGCACAGGTCCGCGGCGACGGCTGGAAGGAACTCGCCATCGCCCAGGACCTGGTGCGCGGTCTGCCGCCCTCCGAGGTGCACGCCGAGGTCCTGTCCATGGTCGCCGCCTGGTGCATGGTGCACCAGCCGGGTCACGGCGCCCTGTCCGCGGCCGAACGCGCCGTGGAGTACGCGCGCATGGTGGGTGCCCGCGACACCGAGCTGAACGCCCGGCTCACCCTCGGCGGTCTGATGGTCGACGCGGGGCAGGTCGAGGCCGGGCTCGCGGAGATGTACCGGGTCAGGGAATCGGCCAACCGCCAGGGTGCCGCGTACGTCGTGGGACG
Source organism: Streptomyces sp. NPDC127038 (assembly GCF_042725875.1). Taxonomy (NCBI): domain Bacteria; kingdom Bacillati; phylum Actinomycetota; class Actinomycetes; order Kitasatosporales; family Streptomycetaceae; genus Streptomyces; species Streptomyces sp. NPDC127038. The sequence continues at coordinate 26,556 of NZ_JBHXDQ010000080.1, forward strand.
GCTGCACATCAACCTGCCCTCCCACCTGGAGTCCGTCGGCCGCTCCCGCGAGGCCGTCGCCATCCTGGGCGAGGGCATCGAACTGGCCCGCAGGAAAGGGCTGTTGGACACCCAGGCCTGGGTCTGCGGCAATCTCTCCGAATCGCTGTACGCGCTCGGCCGCTGGGACGAGGCCGAAGAGGCCGCGCGCGGCGCCCTGGCCATCGGACTCGGCGGCAAGGCCTCGGGCGTGGGCGCCTCCCGTCTCGCGCCGATCGCCCTGGCCCGCGGCGACCTCGCCGAGGCCGGACGCCAACTGGCCGCCGCCCGCGGCCACTTCGGCACCCACGACCCGATGCCCCAGCACTCCCTGCCGCTGCTGTGCACCACCATCGGCATCGCCGCGGGGGAGGGACGCTTCCTCGACGCCCGTACGGCCCTGGAGGAGGCGCTCGCCGCCGGCTTCCCGCCCGGCACCCAGCGCTACGCCTGGCCCCTGCTGCTGGCCGCCGTCACCGCCGAGGCCGACGCCCGCGGGCTGCCCGTCGCCGGACCCGGCCGCGCCCCGACCCTGGCACGCATCCGCGCGGCCGCGCGGAACCTGGCCACCGGAGCGCCCGTCTGGCTCGCCCACGCCGAATGGCTGCGCGCCGAACTCCGGCGGGCCGACGGCGCGAGCAGCCCGGAACAGTGGTCCGAGGTGGTCGAGGCCGTCGAACCGCTGGAGCGCCCCCACGACCTCGCCCGGGTCCGGCTCCGGCTGGCCGAGGCCCTGCTGCTCACCGGCGCGGACGACGACGAGCGCGCCCGCGCCGCGGAACTCCTGCGCCTCGCCGGTGCCGTCGCCGACCACCTCGGCGCCCGCCCGCTCGCCGGGGCCGTCGCCCTGCTCGCCCAGCGCGCCCGCCTCACCCTGGAGCGGGCCCCGGCCCGTTCCCGTACCGCGCCCGCCGGCCCGGCGGACGCGTTCGGGCTCACCAGCCGCGAGCGCGACGTCCTGCGTCTGGTCGCCGCGGGCCGCAGCAACCGCGGGATCGCCGAGGAACTGTTCATCTCCCCGAAGACGGCCAGCGTCCACGTCTCGAACATCCTGGCCAAGCTGGACGTCTCGGGACGGGGGGAGGCGGCGGCCCTGGCCCACCGGCTCCGGCTCTTCCCGCCGGAAGGCCCGGAAGGCCCGGAGGGCCCGGAAGCCCCGGACGCCCAGGTCACGCCGGTCGACCCGGTCGCCGCCACCGCCCCGGACGCCTCGGAGACCCCCGGAAGCCCGCCCGCCCGCGCGGCCGGCTGAGAACGGCCGCGTCGGACAGGCCTGCCCTAGGTCACTTCGAGCTCGAGGATCCGGTCGTCGCCCTTCACCGGGTTGCCGCGGCCGTCGGTGTTGCTCGTGGTCAGCCAGAGCCTGTCGCCGCCCGCGGAGACGACCGTGCGGAGCCGGCCGTACTTGTCCGTCAGGAAGGCCTCGGGCGACGCGGACGCCTTGGTGCCGTCGAGCGGGATCCGCCACAGGCGCTGCCCCTTGAGCGCCGCCATCCAGATGGACCCCCCGGCGTAGGCGATCCCGCTCGGGGAGGCCTCGTCGGTGTGCCACTGGACCACGGGGTCGTGGTACTCGGGGTTGTGGCCGATGCCCTCCACCACGGGCCAGCCGTAGTTGTCGCCCGGCTTGATCTGGTTCAGCTCGTCCCAGGTGTCCTGGCCGAACTCCGAGGCCCACAGCCGCTGCCGGTCGTCCCAGGCCAGCCCCTGGACGTTGCGGTGCCCGTACGAGTACACGACCGAGTCGGGGAACGGATTGCCCGGCGCGGGCTCGCCGTCCGGGGTCATCCGCAGGATCTTCCCGCCGAGGGACCCGCGGTCCTGGGCCAGACCACGGTCGCCCGTCTCGCCCGTGCCCGCGTACAGCATCCGGTCGGGCCCGAAGGCGATCCGGCCGCCGTTGTGGATCACGCCCTTGGGGATGCCCCTGAGGATCGTGTCCGGCGCGCCCAGCTGCTCCCCGGCCGGCTTCCGCTCGTCGTACAGCATGCGCACGATGCGGTTGTCGGAGGCCGTCGTGAGATACGCGTAGATCATGTGGTCGGAGGCGTAGTCCGGCGACAGGGCGATGCCCAGGAGGCCGCCCTCGCCCGCGGCGGCCACCCCGGGAACGTCGCCCAGCAGCGTCTTGCGCCCGGTCCCCTCGTCGATCCGGGTGATCGTCCCCTTGTCCCGTGAGGACACCAGCAGACCGCCGCCGGGCAGCGGCGCCAGGCCCCAGGGGGTGTCGAGGTCCTCGGTGACGGTGCGCAGGACCTTCACCGAGCCCTTGGCCGGCGGTGTCTCCCGCGGGGACGCGCTCCCGGCGGACGCCGCGGGCGACGAGACGCTCGCGGTGGCGGCGGACGCGCCCGGGCCCGCCGGGCCCGTCCCGCCGGAGGAGCATCCGGCCGTCAGCAGAAGCGCGCTCGCGGCCAACACGACTGTCGCTGTTCGGACTTGCACCATCAGTGTCCCTTCGACGCGGCGGTCCTCCTGTTCATACACCGCTCGCGTTCCACGGGTTCCCGGTCCCGGGCACGCGATCCGCGCCGGGAACCGGAAAGGGCTGTTCAGTCCCAGGATCCCAGGGCCCCCGGCAGCCGCGCCACCTCGGAGAGGTCCTCGGCCGTCAGCCGCAGTCCGGCCGCCCCCGCGTTCTCGGTGACCCACCGCTCCCGCTTGGCTCCCGGCACCGGGACGACGTGCGGCCCCTGCGCCAGCACCCAGGCCAGCGCCACCTGCGCGGGCGTGACGGGCGGGCCGTCGCCCCCGTGCCGCCGCGCGATCCGCCGCAGACCCACGACGATGGGCTGGTTCGCCGCCATCATCTCGGCGGTGAAACGGGGATGGCGGGCCCGCGGGTCGTCGGGCTCGAAGCCCTCGCCCGGGGTCAGGGTGCCGGTCAGGAAGCCGTTGCCGAGCGGCATCGCGGCCAGGAACCCGACACCGCGCGCCGCGCACCACGGCAGCAGCGCGTCCAGCGCCTCCGCCGACCACACCGACAGCTCGGCCTGCACCGTGCTCACCGGGAAGACCTGCTGCACCCGCTCCAGCAGGCGGATCGTTCCGTCGTGCGGCCGCGCCCCGGCCCGGCGGCCCGGCCCCGCGCCCACCGCGCACAGCCCGAGCGAGCGGACCTTTCCGGCCGCGACGAGCTCGGCCATCGCGCCCCAGGTCTCCTCGACCGGCACTTCCGGATCGGCCCGGTGCAGCTGGTAGAGGTCGATCACATCCGTCTGGAGCCGGCGCAGCGACGCGTCGCAGGCCCGTCTCACGTAGGCGGGGCGGCCGTTGGCCACCAGATGCTGATCACCCACCAGCAGCCCGACCTTGGTCGACACGAACGCCTCGGAGCGCCGCTCCTTCAGTACGCGTCCGAGGAGCAGCTCATTGGTGAAGGGCCCGTACATGTCGGCCGTGTCGAGCAGGGTCGAGCCCCGGTCCAGTGCCGCGTTCACCGCGCGCAGCGACTCCTCGCCCCGCTGTTGAGACCCGGTGTAGGCCCAGCTCATCGGCATGCATCCGAGTCCGACCGCCCCCACATCGAGCGCCGCGGCCCCGATCGTTCTGCGCTCCACCTGGCCGTGATCCTCCTTCTGCCGGCCCCCAACCTAACCTCTGCGCGCATGGGCTCCTGGCATAACCTCCTGACCATGACTTCCGATGTCTGGCTCCCCTTCCACGCGGACGAGATCGACGGCCTGCCCGAGGGCCCCGACTACCGTTTCTGGGACGGCGGGCAGGAGTTCCCCGCGGATCCCGCCGACTGCGCGTTCTACGTCGTGCCGTACATGAAGCCCTCCGCCGTCTCGCAGCGGCCGCTGGCCGAAATGACGTCGCTGCGGACCGTGCAGACGCTGTCCGCCGGCGTCGACCACGTCCTGCCGGCGCTCAAGTCCCTTCCGTCCGGAGTGGTGTTGTGCAACGCCCGCGGGGTGCACGAGGCCAGCACCGCGGAACTCACCCTCGCCCTGGTCCTCGCCTCGCTGCGCGGGATCCCCGACTTCGTCCGGGGCCAGGACCGGCAGGAGTGGCGCTCGGGCTTCCGCCCCTCGCTCGCCGACAAGTCCGTGCTGATCGTGGGCTACGGGTCGATCGGGTCCGCCATCGAGGACAGGCTCGCGCCGTTCGAGCTCGCGCGGCTCGAGCGGGTCGCGCGCTCCGCCCGTGTCACGGCGCGCGGTCCCGTGCGCCCCCTGGCCGAACTGCCGTCCCTGCTGCCCGAGTTCGACGTGGTCATCCTGTCCGTGCCGCTCACGGACGCCACCCACGGCCTGGTCGACGCCGGGTTCCTGTCGCGGATGAAGGACGGGGCGCTCCTGGTGAACGTGGCCCGCGGTCCCGTGGTCGACACGGACGCGCTGCTCCGGGAGCTGACGAGCGGGCGCATCACCGCGGCCCTCGACGTCACCGACCCCGAACCGCTGCCCACGGGCCACCCGTTGTGGCACGCGCCCGGGCTGCTCCTCAGCCCCCACGTCGGCGGGCCGACCTCGGCGTTCTGGCCGCGCGCCAAGCGGCTCCTCGCGGATCAGCTCACCCGTTTCGTGAACCGGGAGCCCCTGCGCAACGTGGTCCTTACCACCGGCACCTGAGCGACCGCCGTCCGCCCGCGTCCGCCCTCGGACACCCTCCGCAGTTCCCCGGATGCGGGCAGTGCCGGCATAGTCCCTGGTCGTCACGGAGCGTAGAGGAACTATGTCCCTGAGTGACGAGACTGGTGTATCGTCCCGACAGGGGCTGCGCCGCGCACCGTTCGGCGCCGGGGACGGACATGAGACTGCGAGGGGGGCGACGGGCGATGCACGGCCTATGGACCAACGATCCGACGCGGCGGGGCCGCCGCCGACGACCCTGGCGCGCGGCCACGCACAGCCGCGGTCACGCCGGCCATCACCAGCGCAGGCATCCGGGCCGCCGCAGGCACGGGCATCCGGCGAGCCGGGACCAGCGGGATCCCGGGGCGCGGACCGGGTGGGCCCGGTGAGCTCCCCAGGGGTGCTGCTGACCCGTCGGACGGTCTTCGACGGCGGGACGGGCCTGTTCTCGCAACTCGTGCTGGCCCTGGTGTGCGCGGCCTACGCCGTCGGTTCCGCGCTCGGCTGGGGTTCCACGAGTCTCGCGCTGGTCATGGGCGACTTCGGGCTGAGCGTCGCCGCGGCCACCGCGGCGGTCTCCTGCCTCCTCTACGCCCGTGGCCGCCGCAGCCGCTTTCGGCCCGCGTGGCTGCTGTTCGCGCTCTCCTCGGCGATGGCCTCGCTCGGAAACCTGGTCTGGGGGTGGTACGAGGTGGTCCTCGACCGCCCGGTGCCCACACCGAGTTACGCCGACCTCTTCTTCCTCTGCTTCGCCCCGCCCGCCATCGTGGGACTGCTGGTGCTCGCCAAGCGGCCCGTCACCAAGGCGGGCTGGGTGTGTCTCGCGCTCGACGCCTGGCTGATCGGCGGATCGCTGCTCACCCTGTCCTGGAGTCTGGCGCTGGCCCAGGCGGCCAGGTTCGACGGGCCGAGCGTCGCGCACACCGCGCTGTCGCTCGCGTACCCCCTGCTGGACATCGCGCTGGTCAGCATGGTGCTCGCGCTGCACTTCAGGCGCTCGTCGGTGAACAGGTCGGCGGTGAACACCGCGATCGGGGCGCTCGCCCTGACCGTGATGTGCGACGCGCTGTTCACCTCGCCCCTCCTGCACAACAGCTATCACTCGGGCCAGCTCCTGGACGCGGGCTGGTTCGCCGGCTCGCTGCTCCTCGCGTACGCCCCCTGGGTCGTCACCCGGCACGGCGGCGAGAGCGAGGAGCACGGCACCGGGGAGTACGGCATCGAGGCGTACGGCCCCGCACCGCACGCACCCGACCCGCGCGTACCGGACGGGCCGGCCTCGGAGGAGCACGCGCGCCTGGCGCACGAGGGCATCCCCGGACAGCGCCGGGAGGGCCAGCACGGCCCGCCCGGAAGCCACGCCGTGCCCGGCCCCCGGGAGACCCGTCCCCCGTACGCGGACGGTGCGCCGCGGCAGGGCCCCGGGTCCCACGAAGCGCCGGGGCGGCAGGCGGAGCCCGACGCCCCCCGCGGACCGCGGCGGGACGGACCGTCGCACGAGGACTCCCCGGAACCCGGATCCGGCCGCCCCCCGGCCGCCCGGCCGATCACCGGATCACTGGCCGCGCTCACGCCCTATCTGGCCGCCGCCGTCTGCACGCTGGGGATCCTCTACAACATCCTGAACGGCCGCCGTGTGGACCGCGTGGTCCTCGTGACCGCAGGCCTGGTCGTCCTGGCCCTCGTGGTGCGCCAGGGCATCATGCTGCTCGACAACATCACCCTCACCCAGGAACTGGCCCAGAAGGAGAACCACTTCCGCTCCCTGGTGCAGGGCTCCAGCGACGTCATCATGATCGCCGCCCCGAACGGCATCCTGAGATACGTCAGCCCGGCCGCCGCCGGGGTCTACGGCCGGGACGCCGAGGAACTCGTCGGCTCCGAGCTCGCCTCCCTCATCCATCCCGAGGACCTCGGCTGCGTGGTCCACGAGGTACGGCGCTTCCTGGCCGCCAGCCACGCCGAGGAACCCACCACCCGGATCGAGTGCCGCTTCCGCTCCGGCGACGGCGGCTGGCTCAACGTGGAGTCCACCGTCAACCGGCACCACGGCGGCCTCATCTTCAACAGCCGGGACGTCACCGAACGCGTGCGGCTCCAGGCCCAGTTGCAGCACAACGCCGAGCACGACCCGCTCACCGACCTGCCCAACCGCGCGCTGTTCACCCGGCGCGTCCAGCAGGCCCTGTCCGGGCGCCGCTCCAGCGACCGGGGCACCGCCGTCCTGTTCATCGACCTCGACGGCTTCAAGGCCGTCAACGACACCATCGGACACCAGGCCGGGGACGAACTGCTCGTCCAGGCCGCCCGCAGGCTCCAGGACTCCGTCCGGCACGGCGACACCGCAGCCCGGCTCGGCGGGGACGAGTTCGCGGCCCTCATCGTCGGCGACGGAGGCCGCGACCGCACCGCCCGTGAGCAGCAGGTACGGGAACTCGCCGACCGTCTGCGGATCAGGCTCTCCCAGCCCTACTGCATCGACGGCAACGATGTCCGGGTCGCCGCCTCCATCGGCGTCGGCTTCGCCGAACCGGGCCTCGGCGCCGGTGAGCTGCTGCGCAACGCCGACCTCGCCATGTACCGGGCGAAGGCGGCGGGCAAGGGCCGCGTCGAGCTGTACGCGCCCCAGATGCAGCAGGACGTCGTGCGCCGGGCGGAACTGGCGACCCGGCTGCGCTCCGCCCTCCAGGACGGCGAGTTCGCCCTGCTGCACCAGCCCGTGGTGTCGCTGGAGAACGGCCGGATCGCGTCGGTCACCGCGCAGGCGCGCTGGCGTTCGTCCCAAGGGGTGCTCTTCACTCCCGCCGAGTTCCTGCGGGTCGCCGAGGACAGCGAGCGGACCGCCGAACTCGGCCGCTGGATGCTCGACGAGGCCGTCGAGCAGGCCGCCGAGCGCACCGCCGCGGGGGTCGCCGTGCCCGTCGCGGTCCGGATGACCGCCCGGCGCCTGGTGGACCGCTCGATGCCCCTGGGCTCCGTGGAGTCCCTGCTCACCCGGCACGGGCTCGCCTCCGGCGGTCTGATCATCGAGCTGTCCGACACCGACCCGAGGGTCCCCCTGGACGAGCTGGAGCGCCGGCTGAACGCCCTGCGGCGCCTCGGCGTCCGGATCGCCCTGGACGGCTTCGGCAGCGGCTACGCGGCGATCACGGCACTGCGGCGGCTTCCCGTCGACGTCCTGCGCCTCGACCGGAGCCTGGTCGAGGGGGTCGTCGAGTCCGCCCGGCTGCACAAGATCACCAGCGGGCTGCTGCGGATCGCCGCCGATCTGGGGATGCAGTCCGTCGCCGACGGGGTGGATCTTCCCGAGCAGGTGGTCGCCCTGCGCGCGATGGGCTGCACCCATGGGCAGGGCATGGCGTTCTCCGGGCCGCTGGACGAGTACCGGCTGCGCAGAGCGCTGTCTTCCGGCCACTATCCGGTGCCGAACGGCCCGGCCGAGCCCGCGTTCGCGGGCGGAGGCGGCGCGGGGGTGTATACGGGTGGTGTGCCCATCGTCCTCGCGGGCGGAACGGCCCTCCGCTCACATAATGAGACGCCCGTCCCACCCACTTGACAGTCGGTGTGTGCCGGGGGGAGGGTCAATGCCATGCGCACCCGAATTCTCGTACTTGGAAAGCGCGTCGGCTGAAGCCAGGTGGACACCGGAACGATCCGGAACACCCGGCGACCGCACCCGGCGCGCTCCCCTCGCTTGCCTCACGGCACGAGGGGTTTTTTGTTGCACAGGCATCAGTCGTACACCGCACAAAAGTCGCAAAAACCCTCAGCATCGAGAAGAGAATGCCGATGACCGAGCAGGCCACCGGGGCCCACCATCCGCAGCCGCGGCCCCGTTCCGGAGGACAGCAGTCCGCCCCCGAGCACGTCACGGGTGCGCAGTCCCTCATCCGCTCGCTCGAGGAGGTCGGGGCCGAGACCGTATTCGGCATTCCCGGAGGTGCGATCCTTCCGGCGTACGACCCGCTGATGGACTCCCGCAGGGTGCGGCACGTGCTCGTGCGCCACGAGCAGGGCGCCGGCCACGCGGCCACCGGCTACGCGCAGGCCACCGGCAAGGTCGGCGTCTGCATGGCGACCAGCGGCCCCGGCGCGACCAACCTGGTCACCCCGATCGCCGACGCCCACATGGACTCGGTGCCGCTCGTGGCGATCACCGGGCAGGTCGCGTCCAAGGCGATCGGCACGGACGCCTTCCAGGAGGCGGACATCGTCGGCATCACGATGCCGGTCACCAAGCACAACTTCCTGGTCACCAAGGCGGAGGACATCCCGCGGACGATCGCGGAGGCCTTCCACATCGCCTCCACCGGCCGCCCGGGCCCGGTCCTCGTCGACATCGCCAAGGACGCCCTCCAGGCCAGGACCACCTTCCAGTGGCCGCCCACCCAGGACCTGCCCGGCTACCGCCCGGTGACCAAGCCGCACGCCAAGCAGATCCGCGAGGCCGCCAAGCTGCTGTCCCAGGCCAAGCGGCCCGTGCTGTACGTCGGCGGCGGTGTCCTCAAGGCACACGCCACCGCCGAGCTGAAGGTCCTCGCGGAACTCACCGGAGCGCCCGTCACCACCACCCTCATGGCACTGGGCGCCTTCCCCGACAGCCACCCGCTGCACGTGGGAATGCCGGGCATGCACGGTTCGGTCACCGCCGTCACCGCGCTCCAGAAGGCCGACCTGATCGTCGCCCTCGGCGCCCGCTTCGACGACCGCGTCACCGGCAAGCTGGACAGCTTCGCCCCCTTCGCCAAGATCGTCCACGCCGACATCGACCCGGCCGAGATCGGCAAGAACCGCGCCGCCGACGTGCCGATCGTCGGAGACGCCCGCGAGGTCATCGCCGACCTGGTCCAGGCGGTCCAGAAGGAGCACAGCGAGGGCAACGCCGGCGACTACACCGCCTGGTGGAGCGACCTCAACCGCTGGCGCGAGACCTACCCGCTCGGCTACGAGCAGCCCGACAACGGCCAGCTGTCCCCGCAGCAGGTCATCGAGCGCATCGGCCAGCTCGCCCCGGAGGGCACGATCTTCGCCGCCGGCGTCGGCCAGCACCAGATGTGGGCCGCGCACTACATCCAGTACGAGCAGCCCTCGACCTGGCTGAACTCGGGCGGCGCCGGAACGATGGGCTACGCGGTCCCGGCCGCGATGGGCGCCAAGGCCGGACAGCCGGACCGCACGGTCTGGGCGGTCGACGGCGACGGCTGCTTCCAGATGACCAACCAGGAACTCACCACCTGCGCCCTGAACAACATCCCGATCAAGGTCGCCATCATCAACAACGGCGCCCTCGGGATGGTCCGCCAGTGGCAGACCCTCTTCTACAACCAGCGCTACTCCAACACCGTGCTGCACAGCGGCCCGGACGCGGACGGCAAGCAGCCGAGCGCCGGCACCCGCGTGCCCGACTTCGTCAAGCTGTCGGAGGCGATGGGCTGCCACGCCATCCGCTGCGAGTCCCCGGACGACCTCGACAAGGTGATCGAGGAGGCGAACTCGATCAACGACCGCCCGGTCGTGGTCGACTTCATCGTCCACGAGGACGCGATGGTGTGGCCGATGGTCGCCGCCGGCACCTCCAACGACGAGGTCATGTTCGCCCGGGACGTCCGCCCCGACTTCGGCGACAACGAAGACGACTGAGAGAGAGCCGAGTCAGACCCATGAGCAAGCACACCCTCTCCGTCCTCGTCGAGAACAAGCCCGGTGTCCTCGCCCGGATCACCGCCCTGTTCTCCCGGCGCGGCTTCAACATCGACTCCCTCGCCGTCGGTGTGACCGAGCACCCCGAGATCTCCCGCATCACCATCGTGGTGAACGTGATCGAGGAACTCCCGCTCGAACAGGTCACCAAGCAGCTCAACAAGCTCGTCAACGTCCTGAAGATCGTCGAACTGGAACCCGGTTCGGCCGTTCAGCGGGAACTCGTTCTGGTGAAGGTGCGCGCCGACAACGAGACACGCTCCCAGATCGTCGAGATCGTGCAGCTGTTCCGTGCCAAGACCGTCGACGTCTCTCCGGAGGCCGTCACCATCGAGGCCACCGGCGGCGCCGACAAGCTGGAGGCCATGCTGAAGATGCTGGAGCCCTTCGGCATCAAGGAGCTCGTCCAGTCCGGCACGATCGCGATCGGACGCGGGGCGCGCTCGATCACCGACCGGTCGCTGCGCGCACTGGACCGGTCGGCCTAAGCAGCAAGCCCCGGTCCACGGGCGGGCCGCCCACCCGGCCCGCCCGTATGCCGAGACCCGAGAACTTCACTTCCCCCGCCCGCCGTACGGTGGGACGCAACACCGGAAATACCGGATAACAAGGAGAACCCCAGTGGCCGAGCTGTTCTACGACGACGACGCCGACCTGTCCATCATCCAGGGCCGCAAGGTCGCGGTCATCGGCTACGGCAGCCAGGGTCACGCCCACGCGCTGTCCCTGCGCGACTCGGGTGTCGACGTCCGCGTCGGTCTGCACGAGGGATCCAAGTCCAAGGCGAAGGCCGAGGAGCAGGGCCTGCGCGTGGTGACCCCGGCGGAGGCCGCCGCCGAGGCCGACGTCATCATGATCCTGGTGCCGGACCCGATCCAGGCCCAGGTCTACGAGGAGTCCATCAAGGACAACCTCAAGGACGGCGACGCGCTGTTCTTCGGCCACGGCCTGAACATCCGCTTCGACTTCATCAAGCCGCCGGCCAACGTCGACGTCTGCATGGTCGCCCCCAAGGGCCCCGGTCACCTGGTCCGCCGCCAGTACGAGGAGGGCCGCGGCGTTCCGTGCATCGTCGCCGTCGAGCAGGACCCGACGGGCAACGGCCTGGCGCTCGCCCTCTCGTACGCCAAGGGCATCGGCGGCACCCGCGCCGGCGTCATCAAGACGACCTTCACCGAGGAGACCGAGACCGACCTGTTCGGTGAGCAGGCCGTCCTCTGCGGTGGTACCGCCGCTCTGGTCAAGGCGGGCTTCGAGACGCTGACCGAGGCCGGTTACCAGCCGGAGATCGCGTACTTCGAGTGCCTCCACGAGCTGAAGCTCATCGTCGACCTCATGTACGAGGGCGGCCTGGAGAAGATGCGCTGGTCGGTCTCCGAGACCGCCGAGTGGGGCGACTACATCACCGGCCCGCGCATCATCACGGACGCCACCAAGGCCGAGATGAAGCAGGTCCTCGCCGAGATCCAGGACGGCACGTTCGCCCGCAACTGGATGGACGAGTACCACTCGGGCCTGAAGAAGTACAACGAGTACAAGACCCAGGACGAGAACCACCTCCTGGAGACCACCGGCAAGGAGCTGCGCAAGCTCATGTCGTGGGTCAACGACGACGAGGCGTAAGCCGTACGACGAGGGCCGGAGCGGCATGCTCCGGCCCTTCGTCGAACCCTGGGTAACCCCCTTGGCCACGGTGTTGGACATCCCGTCCAGCCACGGACGGGTGATCCTTCCGCAGAGGCGAAGGACGACCCCCGCGGCGCCACTACACTGCTCCACATCACCAACGCGTCAGGCCCACAGCGTCGTGCGTCTTCCACGCGGCTCGAGCGACCCCCCCCAGAAGTGCAGGTACATTCCGGGGCCGCTAAAACCCTCCACCGCCTGCGGCCGTCGGGACGGCCGTCCGCATTGGACTTGTGAGGACTCACGTGAGCTCGAAACCTGTCGTACTCATCGCTGAAGAGCTGTCGCCCGCGACCGTAGACGCCCTGGGCCCGGACTTCGAGATCCGGCACTGCAACGGCGCCGACCGCGCCGAGCTGCTGCCCGCCATCGCCGACGTCGACGCCATCCTCATCCGCTCGGCCACCAAGGTCGACGCCGAGGCCGTCGCCGCCGCCCGCAAGCTGAAGGTCGTCGCACGAGCCGGCGTCGGCCTGGACAACGTCGACGTCTCCGCCGCCACCAAGGCCGGCGTGATGGTCGTCAACGCCCCCACCTCGAACATCGTGACCGCGGCCGAACTGGCCTGCGGTCTCCTCCTCGCCACCGCGCGCCACATCCCGCAGGCCAACACGGCCCTGAAGAACGGCGAGTGGAAGCGCAGCAAGTACACCGGTGTCGAGCTCGCCGAGAAGACCCTCGGTGTCGTCGGCCTCGGCCGCATCGGCGCGCTCGTCGCGCAGCGCATGTCGGCGTTCGGCATGAAGGTCGTCGCCTACGACCCCTACGTCCAGCCCGCGCGGGCCGCGCAGATGGGCGTGAAGGTCCTCACCCTCGACGAGCTGCTCGAGGTCGCGGACTTCATCACCGTGCACCTGCCCAAGACCCCCGAGACCCTCGGTCTCATCGGCGACGAGGCCCTGCACAAGGTCAAGCCGACCGTGCGCATCGTCAACGCCGCCCGCGGCGGGATCGTCGACGAGGAGGCGCTGTACTCGGCGCTCAAGGAGGGCCGCGTCGCCGGCGCCGGCCTCGACGTGTACGCGAAGGAGCCCTGCACGGACTCCCCGCTGTTCGAGCTCGACGAGGTCGTCTGCACCCCGCACCTCGGCGCCTCCACGGACGAGGCCCAGGAGAAGGCCGGCATCTCCGTCGCCCGCTCCGTGCGCCTGGCCCTCGCCGGTGAGCTCGTCCCCGACGCGGTCAACGTCCAGGGCGGCGTGATCGCCGAGGACGTCAAGCCGGGTCTGCCGCTCGCCGAGAAGCTCGGCCGCATCTTCACCGCCCTCGCGGGCGAGGTCGCGGTCCGCCTCGACGTCGAGGTGTACGGCGAGATCACCCAGCACGACGTCAAGGTGCTCGAACTCTCCGCGCTCAAGGGCGTGTTCGAGGACGTCGTCGACGAGACCGTGAGCTACGTCAACGCCCCGCTGTTCGCGCAGGAGCGCGGCGTCGAGGTCCGGCTGACCACGAGCTCGGAGTCCCCCGACCACCGCAACGTGGTCACCGTGCGCGGCACGCTGAGCGACGGCCAGGAGGTCGCGGTCTCCGGCACGCTGGCCGGCCCGAAGCACCTCCAGAAGATCGTCGCCGTCGGCGAGTACGACGTGGACCTGGCGCTCGCCGACCACATGCTCGTCCTGCGCTACGAGGACCGTCCCGGTGTCGTCGGCACCGTCGGCCGCATCCTCGGCGAGTCCGGCATCAACATCGCCGGCATGCAGGTCGCCCGCGCCAACGCCGGCGGCGAGGCCCTCGCGGTCCTCACCGTCGACGACACGGTGCCGCCGAGCGTCATCACCGAGCTCTCCGCCGAGATCGGCGCGACCTCGGCGCGGTCGGTCAACCTGGTCTGAGAACCGTCCACGACGGCTCACCGCACGACGGGCGCGGGGGCGGGGCCCCCCCCGGGTGCCCCCCCGCGGGCGGTTTACACCCCCCACCCCGCGCTGGGGTGTCGCGGGGGGTCAGAACCCCGCGGGAGGGCGTT
>NZ_JBHXDQ010000081.1:0-39387 GCF_042725875.1 Streptomyces sp. NPDC127038
CGCCCCACCGCCGTAGTGGGCGGCTGCGGGCGTTGTGTTCTAGCCACCCCTCCCCCCCCCCCCGCCGACCCCGCTCCCGCCCCCCCCCGACCACGGCGGGGGGCCCGCGGCCGCTTGAACACGCGCCGTCCTCACCCGCACCGCCGCCCCAGAGCCGCCTCGCATGTCGCTGACGACCCGATCAAGGCCGGACCCGGCGGCCGGTGGTGCCTTGTGGTGGTGGGGAGCGGATCTCACCGGGCGAATCCGATGGCACGACGGCGTTCCGGCGACGAGACTGCACCGGTGACCACCCTGCCGCGCCCGTCCGACCCGCTCCTCCCGCCGGTACGGGACCCGCGCGTCCGCGACCTCGTGCTCGACTTCGCCGACACGCACGCCCTGGTCGCCGACCTGGACGTGCCCGGCGACGCGTCGATGTACGTCATGAGCGCGTTGGAGACCTCCCGCGAGCTCATCCGGCACTCCTACTACCGGTACGAGTTCGCCACCGTCGCCGTCACGCATTCCCTGTTCGCCCTGGAGCAGGTCCTCTCCGAGCGTCTGGCCGCGAAGGAACCGCTTCACGTCCTCATCGAACGGGCCACCGGCGCAGGGATCTTCACGGGCGGACTCGCCGCCGAACTCGACCGCGGCCGGCTGCTGCGCGACAGGATCGGGCAGGGCGCCGCGTCCAGCGCAGCACTCCCCCCGCTCCGGGCCGTCGCCATGGTGCGGGCCGTCTTCGACGCCGTCTCGCTGCTGCTTCGCCCACCGTCCGCGGCGGAGGCGACACCCGCCGACACGGCCGGAGCGCAGCCGGACGGCGGCCTCGCCCGGCTGTGGGAGGACCACCGGCACGCACCGTTCCCCGACGGTTTCCGCGGCGTCGACTTCGACGGCGTGGACCTGGTCCTCCTGGACGCCGACGTCGCCGGCCTCGTGCGGACGGAGCTGGAGGGCGGACTCGACGACGCGGGCGTCGCCTGCCTCTGGGGTCGCATCGCCGACCTCGACAAGACCGTCCCGCTGATCAACGAGGCTTACTGTGCCTCTTACTTCACGAAACTCCGGACCATGGCTCAGATGGCAGCGGCGCCCCACACACCCACCGCGACCTGACCACCGGGGGGGCGGGCTGGTTCGGGCGGGGGCTCGGGCGGCGCAGCGGTTCGAAGACTTCCCGCTTCCGCCGGGATGCCCTGAAACAGGCTTAGCCCTCGCGGGCGTTGAGCGGCCCAGCACCAACCCGTAACCCGCGAAGGACTGTGGCTTCAGGAAGCCCCGCACGGAGTCGTCGCCGTCCTGTCGCCGGGACACGGACCGACCGTCGCCGGCTTCCTCCCCGTTCCGTTGCAGGGCGGTCGGACCTACGTCAACTCAGCCGCCCCTGATGACAGTTCGCCGGGGCGATCGACAGCCAAAAGGCTGTCCCGGCTTCGTTTTCGTTGTTCGGCTGGGCATTCTCGGTTGGTCACCCGGGTGGTCGTTCCGCCGGTCGGCCGTGTCCGCGACGAGCACGGCGGAGCGATGAATCGGCCAGGTCGAACCGGCTCGAGCCGCGACAGATGAACGTTGAGGAGCAGCACGATGATCCCGTTGTCCTTCGCTCAGCGCCGGTTGTGGTTCCTGCACCGCCTCGAGGGGCCGTCCGCGACCTACAACATCCCCCTCGCGCTGCGCCTGGAGGGGGAGTTGGACACGACGGTCCTGGCCCGGGCGGTGGCGGACGTCGTCACGCGGCACGAGAGTCTGCGCACCTTGCTGGTCGAGAACGAGGACGGGACTCCCGAGCAGCGGATCCTGCCCGCAGAGGAGGCCGCGCCGCCGTTCCGGGTGATCGACGTGACCGCGGACGCGCTGGACGAGGCGATGCGGCGCTCCGTGGGCGAATGCTTCGCACTGGGCCGCGAAACGCCCCTGCGGACAACCGTGTTCCGCCTCTCCAGGGAGGAACACGTGGTGCTGGTCCTGTTCCACCACGTCGCGGCGGACGGG
The DNA here is from genome assembly GCF_042725875.1 of Streptomyces sp. NPDC127038. Lineage (NCBI taxonomy): Bacteria > Bacillati > Actinomycetota > Actinomycetes > Kitasatosporales > Streptomycetaceae > Streptomyces > Streptomyces sp. NPDC127038. Next base: position 1,978 of record NZ_JBHXDQ010000081.1, read on the forward strand.
GCGTCGATGGCGCCGTTCCTCCGGGACCTGCTGGCGGCCTACGAGTCCCGTGGCCGGGGCGGCGCGCCCGACTGGGCTCCGCTGCCGGTCCAGTACAAGGACTACACCCTGTGGCAGCAGCAGATGCTCGGCGACGTGAGCGACCCGGACAGTGTCGCCGCCGGGCAGTTGGAGCACTGGCGCCGCGAACTCGACGGAGTGCCGCAGCCGGTGCACCTGCCGCTGGACCGGCCCCGGCCCGGCTCGGCGAGCCATCGCGGCGCCGAGGTCCTGTTCGAGCTGGAGCCCGAACTTCTCTCCAGGGTGCAGAAGTTGGCCGCGCAGCACGGGGCCACGCCTCCGATGGTCGCGCAGACCGCGCTGGCGGTGCTGCTGCACCACCTCGGCGCGGGCAACGACCTGACGATCGGCAGCCCCATCGAGGGCCGGGGAGAGGAACAACTCGCGGATGTGATCGGGTTCTTCGCCAACACCTGGGTGCTGCGCGTCGGCCTCTCCGGCAACCCCACCTTCGGCGACCTCCTGAACCAGGTGCGCGACCGCGCCCTCGGCGCCTACGACAACCAGGACGTCCCCTTCGAGCATCTGGTGGAGCTCCTCGACCCGGAACGCACCACCGCCTACCAGCCGCTCTTCCAGGTGATGCTCGCCTGGCAGTTCGTATGGCCCGAGATCGAGCTTCCCGGGCTGCGGGGCACCCTCGTCTGGCCGGGCACACGGACCGCGAAGTTCGACCTGTTCCTCAACATCGTCCCCGACGCCTCCGGTTGGGCGTACGGAAGCCTGGAGTACGCGACGGACCTGTTCGACCGCGCGACGGCCGAGGCCCTCGTCGATCGCTATGTCCGGGTCCTGCGGCAGGTGGTCGCCGATCCGGAGGTGCGGCTCGGAGGCGTGGACGTGCTCACCGAGGCCGAGCGCGACCGGCTGGACGTGCTGAACGGGACGACGGCACCGGTGCCCGTGGCGACGGTTCCCGAGCTGGTCGCCGCCCAGGCGGCGCGGGCTCCGCAGGCGACCGCCGTGGTGTGCGGGCGGACCTCGCTGTCGTACGGGCAGTTGGAGGTCCGCGCGGGCAGGCTGGCCGCGGTGCTGCGCGAACAAGGGGTGGGGCCGGACGCCCTCGTCGCCGTGGCGCTCCCGCGCACGGCCGACCTCGCCGTCGCCCTGCTGGCCGTCCTCAAGGCGGGCGCCGGCTGTCTGCCGGTCGATCCCGCCTTCCCGTCCGCGCGCGTCGGCCTCCTGCTCGACACCGCACGCCCGGACCTGGTGCTCACCGACCACGCCACCGCGCAGACCGTGGCCGACTGCCGGCCCCCGCTGCTGCACCTCGACGACCTGGACCTCGATCTGGAGCTGGACGGCCCCGTCGTCGACGCCTCGACGTCCGGAGTGCGTCCGGACCACCTGGCCTACGTGATGTTCACCTCCGGCTCGACGGGCACCCCCAAGGGCGTCGCCGTCACCCACGCCTGCGTCGTCAACGGCGTGCAGGACCTGGCCCGGCGCCTCGACATCGAGCCGGGCTCCCGGATGCTCGCCGCGACCTCGGTGAACTTCGACGTCTCCGTCTTCGAGATCTTCACCGCGCTGACCCGCGGCGCGAGCGTCGAGATCGTCCGTGACGTCCTCGAACTCGCCGAACGCGACCGCTGGTCCGGCAGCACGGTCAGCGCCGTACCCACAGTGTTCTCCGCACTCCTCGACCAGCTCGCCACCGAGACCGGCGATGGTCCGCACCTCGACGTCGTCACCGTGGTCCTCGCGGGGGAGACGCTCCCCGGCGAGTTGGTCCGCAGGGTCCGCCGGGCCCTGCCCGGCACCCGTGTCGTCAACGCCTACGGCCAGACGGAGAGCTTCTACACCTCCAGCTTCACCGTCCCGGAGGAGTGGACCGGGACCGGGCCGGTGCCGGTCGGCACACCGCTGGCCGGTGTGCGCGCCCACGTCCTGGGCCCGGAGCTCGCCCCGGTCGCTCCGGGCGTGATCGGTGAGCTGTACGTGGAGGGTCAGGTCGCCCGCGGCTTCCACCGCGACGCCACCGCGACGGCGGAACGTTTCGTCGCCTGTCCCTTCGGCCCGCCCGGCACCCGCATGCTCCGCACGGGCGACCTCGCTCGCTGGGACTCCGACGGCCGGCTGAGCCACGAGGGACGCGCCGACGACCAGGTCAAGGTGAACGGCATCCGCGTCGAGCCGACCGAGATCGAGACCGTCCTCGCCCAGCACCCCGCCGTCGCCCGGGCCGTCGTCACCGTCCGCGAGGACCCCTCCGGCGGCAGGCGGCTCATCGGCTACGTGGTGCCGGTGGGCGGCGGTGCCGCGAACGGTGACCACGCCCTGGACTCCGGCGTCTCGGTGGCGGAGCTGCGCCGCTTCGCGGCCAAGCGGCTGCCCGACTACATGGTGCCCGCCCAACTGGTCGTCCTCGACCGTCTCCCGCTGACCCCCAGCGGGAAACCGGACCGGGCCGCGCTGCCCGAACCGGCCTTCGCGGGCACCACGTACCGGGCCCCGAGCGGTGAGGCGGAGCGGGTCCTGGCCGAGGTGTACGCCGACGTCCTCGGGGCCGGCCCCGGGCAAGTGGGCGTCGACGACGACTTCTTCACGGCAGGCGGGGACAGCATCCGTTCCATCCAGGTGGTGGCCCGCGCCAAGGCCCGCGGTGTCGTGGTCAGCACGCGGGAGATCTTCGAGCACCGTACGGTCGCGCGGATCGCGGAGCTGGTCGAGGGCCGGGCCGGGCAGGAGCGGGTGACGCTGGCCGAGCTGGAGGGAGGCGGCGTCGGCTGGGCTCCGCTGCCACCGACGGCGGCCCACGTGCTCGCCCTGGGCGGCCCCGTCGGCCGGTTCTGCATGTCCGCGCTGCTGACCCTGCCCGAGGACATCGACCACCCGGCACTGACCGCCACGCTCCAGACCGTCCTGGACCGGCACGACGTCCTGCGTTCCCGCCTCGACCGCGAACGGCCGGGCCTGTGGATCGGGGCGCCCGGCACAGTGGACGCCGCCGCGCTGTTGTACGAGGTTCCGCGTCACGAGGCCCATGTGCAGGCCGAGTTGGACGCGGCCGCGGACCGCCTCGACCCGGACGCGGGTGTGATGGCCCAGTTCGTGCGGCTGACCTGTGACAGCGGGCCCGACCGGCTGCTGATCGTGCTGCACCACCTGGTCGTCGACGGGGTGTCCTGGCGGATCCTGGTCCCCGACCTGGTGGCCGCCTGGCAGCAGGTCCGGTCCGGCGGCGGCCCGCGGCCGGCCGGGACGGGCACGTCGCTGCGCCGCTGGACCCACGCCCTGGCGGAGGAGGCCGTCCGCCCCGGGCGCGCGGCCGAACTGCCCCTGTGGCAGAGGATCCTGGAAGGCGATGAACCGGCACTGGGGGTATGGGAGTTGGACCTCACGCGTGATGTGGCCGCCACCGTGGACACCGTGCGCGTCAGCGTCCCGGCCGATGTCACCAGGATCCTGCTCGACGTGCTGCCCTCGGTGTTCCGCGGTGGAGTCGACGACGGTCTTCTGGCCGGCCTCGCCCTGGCCCTCGCACACTGGCGCCGGACCCGGGGGAGCGGTGGGGACACGGCCCTGGTCCGGCTGGAGGGCCACGGCCGTGCGGAGTACGTGGTGCCCGGCGCGGACCTGTCCGGCACGCTCGGCTGGTTCACCGCCATGTACCCGGTCCGCCTGGACGTCACCGGCATCGACCTGGCGGACGCGTTCGCGGGCGGTCCGGCCGCCGGCCGGGCGGTCAAGGCCGTCAAGGAACAACTGCGTGCGGTACCCGACGCCGGACTCGGCTACGGCCTGCTGGCCCACCTCAACCCCGACACCGCCCCCTTGCTGGCAGGGGCACGCCGTCCGCAGGTCGGGTTCAACTACCTAGGCAAGGCCTCAGGCGCGGACATCCCCGAGCATCTGCGGGGTCTCGGCTGGACGCCCGACACCCCCCACCGCGACCTGATCGCCGCCCCCGACCCGGACATGCCCGTCCTGTCCGCGCTGGAGATCAACGCGGTGGCCTCGGACACGGGGGAGGGCGAGGAGCTGACCGCGTACTTCGGCTTCCCCACCGGCGTCCTCTCCCGCGAGGAGGTCGGCGAACTGGCCGCTCTGTGGGTCCGGGCGCTGACCGCCCTGGCCCTGCACGCCGCCGGCGACGACGCCGGCGGACTGACGCCCGGCGACGCGCCCCTGGTCACCATCGTCCAGCCCGAGATCGACACCTGGGAGGACCGCTTCGGCAGGCTCGCCCAGGTGTGGCCGGTCACCCCCGCACAGTCCGGGCTGCTGTTCCACACGATGCTCGCCGGATCAGACTTCGACGCCTATCACATGCAACTGGTGTTCCATCTGTCTGGCCAGGTCGACGCGGAGCGCATGCGCCGGGCCGGGCAGGCGCTCCTGGACCGCCACCCCGCCCTGCGCGCCGCGTTCGTGGACCGGGCCGACGGCGAACTCGTGCAGGTGATACCGGAATCGGTGCCCCTGCCCTGGCGGTACCTCGACCTCGCCGACGCCGACGAGCCGCGGCGGAGCGAGGAGTTGGAACGGTTCCTCGACCAGGACCGGACGACCCACTTCGACACGGACACTCCGCCGCTGATGCGCATGGCCCTGGTCGCCCTCGAACCGGACCGCTCCGAACTCGTGCTGACCGCCCACCACGTGCTCTTCGACGGCTGGTCCACCCCTCTGATCATGCGGGACCTGTTGCGGCTCTACGCCACGGACGGTGACCCTGCGGCGCTCGCCCCCGCCCGCGACTACGGAGACTTCCTGACCTGGCTCACCCGGCACGACCGAGAGGAATCCGCACGCGCGTGGGCCGCCGAACTCGACGGCGTACAGGAACCCACGCTGCTCGTGCCGCACGCGGGAACCCGGCACATGGGTGAGGGCATCGGCACCATCGAGGTGACGTTCGAGGGCATGCAGAGCCTGTCCCGGCGGGCCGCGGAGCTCGGCGTCACGCTCAACACCCTTGTGCAGGGGGCCTGGGCCGTCCTCCTCGCCCGGCTCACCGGGCGCACCGACGTCGTCTTCGGGGCCACCGTGTCCGGGCGTCCGCCCGAGGTGGGACACGTCGACGACATGGTCGGGCTGTTCATCAACACCGTTCCCGTCCGCGTACGTTGTGAGGGACAGGACACCTTCGCGGACCTGCTCGGCGATCTGCAGGGCAGGCAGGCGGCCCTGCTCGACCATCACCAGCACAGCCTCGCGGAGATCCAACAGGTAGCCGGGCTGAGCGCGTTGTTCGACACCATGGTCGTGTTCGAGTCGTATCCCATCGACCGGGAGGCCCTCGGCGAGGCCAACTCCTCGGCCGGTGTGGCCATCACCGGACTTCGCCCGTTCGCGGGCTCGCACTACCCGGTGATCCTGGCCGCGGCGGCGGACCCGCACCTGCAACTGGCCCTCCAGTTCCAGAAGGACCTGCTGGACCAGGAAGCGGCGAACGACATCGCCGACCGGTTCGTCCGGGTCCTGGAGCAGGTCGCGGCGGCTCCCCGGGCTCCGATCGGTGCGATCGAGGTGCTGGGGGAGGAGGAGCGTGAGCGGCTGGTGCGGCGGGTCAACGACACCGCGCGCCCGGTCGCCGCGACCACGCTGCCGGACGCGTTCGAGGCGCAGGTGGCCCGCACTCCGGAGCGTGTGGCGGTGATCGGTGAGCACGAGAGTCTGACCTACGCCCAGTTCAACGCCCGCGCCAACCGGCTCGCGCACTGGCTGATCGAACAGGGCGCAGGGCCCGAGCAGTTGGTCGCGGTGAAGATCCCCCGCTCGGTCGACCTGCTGGTCGCGGTGTACGGCATCGTCAAGGCCGGCGCCGCCTACGTGCCGCTGGACACCGAGCTGCCCGCCGAGCGCGTACGCCACATCCTCGCCGTCGCCGACCCGCTGCTGCTCCTCGAGGACGCCCTGCCGGACGTCTCCGGATATCCGGACACCGATCCGGAGCGGAACCTGTCGCCGGACAACGCCGCCTACGTGATCTTCACGTCCGGTTCCACCGGTGGTCCCAAGGGTGTTCCGGTGGCGCACCGTTCGATCACGAACCGGATCGAGTGGGGTCTGGAGCACTTCGCCGTCACGGTCGAGGACCGGATGCTGATGAGTACGTCGGCGAGTTTCGACGCCTCGGTGCCGGAGATGTTCTCCAACCTCCAGACCGGTGCCTCGGTCGTGGTGGCCAGTGCGGAGGGCCGCCGTGATCCGGCGTATCTGGCCGAGCTGATCCAGCGCGAGCAGGTGACCGCCGCGTTCTTCGTGCCCTCCCTGCTGTCCGCGTTCGTCACCGAACCCACCGCCGCGCACTGCTCCAGCCTGCGCTGGATCGAGGTCGCCGCCGAGGCCTTCCCCGCCGCCCTCGCCAACCGCTTCACCGAGCTGCTGCCCGGCTGCTCGGCGAACAACCTGTACGGGCCGACCGAGGCGACCGTCGAGGTCACCGGCTGGCAGCACGTCCCCGGCGCCGACCGCGTCCCCATCGGCACCCCCATCTGGAACAACCAGGTCTACATCCTCGACCAGGCCCTGCGCCCGGTCGCCCCCGGCGTCGCGGGCGAGCTCTATCTGGCCGGGACCTGCCTGGCCCGCGGCTACCTCCGCCAGACCGGCCTGACCTCGGAACGCTTCGTCGCCTGCCCGTTCGGCCCGGCCGGGGCCCGCATGTACCGCACCGGTGACCTGGTGAAGTGGAACAAGGACGGCCAGGTCGAATACCTGGGCCGCACCGACTCCCAGGTCAAGGTCCGCGGCTTCCGCATCGAACTCGGCGAGATCGAGCACGTGCTCAGCGGGCATCCCTCGGTGGCCCAGGCTGCTGTGGTGGTCCGGGAGGATCAGAAGGGCGACCAGCGGCTGGTCGCCTACGTCGAACCCGATCCCGACACCGCCGTCACCGACACCAGCGCCCAGGTGGAGGAGTGGCGTCACGTCTATGACGACACCTACACCGCCTCGGCCGAAGGGGTGTTGGGTGAGGACTTCCAGGGGTGGAACTCCAGCTACACCGGTGAGCGGATTCCGCTGGAGCAGATGCGGGAGTGGCGGGACGCGGCGGTGGCCCAGGTGCTGCGCCACGCGCCGCGACGGGTGCTGGAGATCGGTGTGGGCTCCGGCCTGCTGCTGGCGAAGATCGTCGACGAGGTGGAGGAATACTGGGCCACCGACCTCTCGCCCACGGTCGTCGAGCGGGTCCGGGCCCAGGTCGAGGCGGCGGGCCACGGTGACCGGGTCCGACTCGGCGCCCAGGCGGCCGACGACCTCACCGGCCTGCCGCTCGGCACTTTCGACACCGTGGTGCTCAACTCGGTGGCGCAGTACTTCCCGAGCGCCGAGTACCTGGACCGGGTGCTGCGACAGGCCATGCAACTCCTGTCCCCGGGTGGCCGGCTGATCGTCGGGGACGTGCGCAACGCCGGCACCCTGCGGATCCTGGCCGCGGCGGTGCAGCGCACGGCGCATCCGCACGCCTCCTCGGACGAGATGCGGGCTCTGGTGGAACAGGCGCTGCTCGCCGAACGGGAGTTGGTGGTGGCTCCGGAGTGGTTCGCCGACTGGGCGGGTGAGCACGCCGGAGGTGTGGACATCCGGCTCAAGGCGGGAGCGGCGCACAATGAGCTGACCCGGCACCGTTACGAGGTCGTCCTGCACAAGGAGCCGGCCGACGTCCTGGACCTGTCGGGTGTGCCCGCGCTGAGGTGGGGCCGGGAGATGTCCGGGCTGACGAGCCTCGCCGGCTGTGTGGCGCGGGCGGACGGCGGCGCGGTGCGCGTGACCGGGATACCCAACGCGCGGCTGACCGCGGAGACCGCCGCCTCGGCCCCCATCGGCACCAGGGGCGCGGCCGCCTCTTCCGGCGTGCGGTTCGACCGGTCAGGTGTGCCGTCCCAGCCGTCGGGCGCTCCGCTCGATCCGGAGGAGGTCGCGGTATGGGCGCGGCAACGGGGTCTGGAGGCCGTTCTCACCTGGTCGGGCGGGGCCGTCCACTGCTTCGACGCGATTCTCCTGCCCGAACGGGAGACCGGACTGCGAGACGGACTGCGAGACGGGCCGCGAGACGGACTGCGCGATGGACGGAGAGCTGTCTCAGGAGGGTTCGTGCCCGGTGGTCCTGCGGACCGGATCCGGGTGAACAGCCCCGCGCTCGCCTCGGCGATCGGTCCGCTGCTGGCCGAGCTGCCCGCCTACGTCCGCGGACGCCTTCCGGACTACATGGTCCCGGCCGCCTTCGTCCCGCTCTCGCGGCTCCCGCTCAACCCGGCCGGAAAGATCGACCGGCGAGCCCTGCCCGCGAAGCACACGACCACCGTGACCAGCCGGGCGCCACGCGACTCCCATGAAGAGAAACTGTGCGCTCTCTTCGGCGAATTGCTCGGCCTGGAACGGGTCGGCATCGACGACGACTTCTTCGCGCTCGGCGGGCACTCGCTCCTGGCGACGAGGCTGATCAACCGCGCCCGTGCCGAGATGGGCATCGAGATCCCGATCCGCAAGATCTTCGACCTGCCGACGGTGGCCGCGTTCGCCGAGTGGTCGAGGAAGGCGGCCACACCCCGTCGCCCACGGTTCGAGCCGCGTGATCGCACCAAGGACGACGGCGAGATCCCGCTGTCCTTCGCGCAGCGCCGCATGTGGATCCTGCACCAACTGGAGCGCGGTGCGGCGACCTACAACATTTCCCCAGCGTTCCGGCTGACCGGGCCACTGGACGAGGCCGCCCTGTCCGCCGCGATCGGTGACGTGGTCGCCCGGCACGAGATCCTGCGGACCACGTATGTGACGGACGCCGACGGGGAGCCCCGGCCGAGAATCCTGTCGGTGGACGAGGCGCCGGTGCGGATGCCGGTGATCGACGTGACGCCGGAGGACGAGTCCCGCGCGATCGACGAGGCCACCGGACACTGGTTCGACCTGGCGGCCGAAGTCCCCTTGCGGGCCACGCTGTTGCGCCGCTCCCTCGAGGAGCACGTGCTGGTGCTCGTCATCCACCACATCGCCACGGACGGAAGCTCGGGAGCGCCGCTGGCCCGCGACCTGGCCGAGGCCTACTCCGCACGCCTGGACGGGCGGGCGCCGCGGTGGGAGCCGTTGGCCGCGCAGTACGCGGACTACGCGCTGTGGCAGCGCGAGCTGCTGGGGGACATGACGGACCCGACCGGCCCGGCGGCCGAGCAGACCGCGTACTGGCGCGAGGAACTGCGCGGAGTGGCCCAGCCGTTGAACCTGCCGCTGGACCGTCCGAGGCCCGCGGTGAGGAGTTCGGACGGCGACCTGGTCGAGATCGCGGTGGGCCGAGAAGTGGCGGCCGGACTGCGGAGGCTGGCCGACGAGCGCGGGCTGACCATGTCGATGGTCATGCACGCGGCTCTGGGGGTGCTGCTGAGCCGGCTGGGCGGCGGAGAGGACGTGACGATCGGCAGCCCGATCGCCGGACGCACCGACGACGGCCTGGCCGACATGGTCGGATTCTTCGTCAACACTCTGGTGCTGCGGGTCGACCTCTCGGGCGACCCGTCGATCGCGGATCTGCTCGCGCGGGTGCGGGAGAAGGCACTCGCGGCCTACGAACACCAGGACCTGCCGTTCGAGATGCTGGTCGAGGCGCTCGACCTGGAGCGCTCCGCGGCCTACCAGCCGCTGTTCCAGGTCATGCTGGCCTGGCAGAACTTCGAGCACCGCGAACTCGAACTCCGCGGCCTCGGTGTGGAGTTCGAGCAGCACCTCACGGCGACCGCCCAGGCGGACATGTCGTTCAGCATCGCCGAGGACGGCACGGGAGCACTGCGGGGCGACCTCCTGTACGCCACCGCGCTGTTCGACCGCGAGACGGCCGAGGCCGTGGCCGCCGGTTTCGCAGCGGTGCTTGAGCAACTCGCGGCGGATCCGGATGCGCCGGTCAGTGAGATCGAGGTGGGCGCGGGCACCCGCCGTCCGCGCAACGCGCACGAAGAGAAACTGTGCGCCCTCTTCTGCGACTTGCTCGGGCGGGAGAAGGTCGGTATCGACGACGACTTCTTCGGGCTCGGCGGCGATGAAACCCTGGCCGCTCGCCTCTGCTCCCGCATCCTCGCGGAGTTCGGGGTCGACCTGTCCCTGAAGACGATCACCGACTACCCCACGGTGGCCGAGCTCGGCGGGCTGGTGATCGTCGGCGGCACTCCGGACGACCAGAACGACTCGTACGGGGTCGTGCTGCCGCTGAACAGGGATCCGGGCACGGGCGAGCCGCCGTTGTGGTTCTTCCACGGAGGCGGCGGCCTGGGCTGGGCGTTCTTCACCTTCGCGGCGTACGTGAAGGACCGGGCGGCCTACGCGTTGCAGTCCCGCGGCTCCAACGGCATTGATCCGCCGGCGGGTTCGGTGGAGGAGATGATCGACGACTACCTCGATCAGATCCTCGCCGTCCAGCCGGAAGGCCCGTACCACCTGATCGGCTGGTCCTTCGGAGGCCCGGTCGTGCACGCCGCCGCGGCGGAGCTGGAACGGCGCGGTCACCGCGTCGGCCTCGTCGCCGTCCTGGACGCCCCGCCGGCGACGACCGCACCGGACAGCCCGTTCAAGCAGGTGATCGGCCGGACGGCGGCGGAGTACCGGGGGGACGTCGAGGAGGTCTTCGGCCAGTACATGAACACCGGCAATCTGGACGGCTTCCTGGAGGACATGTCCAAGGTCGGTGCCAACAACCTGAACAAGATGGCCGTCTTCGCCTCACCGGTGTACCGCGGTGACCTGCTCTACTTCAACGCGAAGGCCGACAAGACCGACGGTCTTACGTCGTACGGGCCCGGCTGGCGCCCGTACGTCCTCGGTTCCCTTGAGGAGTACGACGTGGACGCCTCGCACCACGATCTGCACATGCCCAGGCCGGCGGGCCAGATCATGGAGGTCGTCGCTCGCAAACTGGCGGAGTGAACGGGCAGTTCACGCGGCGCCGGTCGGACGCGTGCCGCGTGTCGCTCAGTTCGGACCGGGTCCGACGTGGGTCATGCGGGCGTCGTAGCCGGTGCCGGGATCGACGACGCGGCCCGCGGCCCACCAGTTCTCGCGGGCCGTCTCCAAGACCATGATCATGACGTCCTCCTCGGGGACGCCCGCGAACCGCCGGAGGTTGTCGACGATCGCACGGAACAGTTCGTTCTTCTGCTCGGCGGTGCGCTGGTTGAAGGTCAGCTGGATGAACATGGCCCGCTCGCTCCGCGGCAGGCCGAACACGACCGGCTGTATGACGAAGTTGTCGGGCGTGACCTCGTGGAAGACGTGGAACTGGTCGTCCTGCGGGATCTTCAGGACGTCGACCATGGCCTTGTGCAGCGCGGAGGAGACGTCACGACGGTGCTCGGGAGTGGTGCCCTGGCGCAGATGGACATTGATCAGCGGCATGGTGACCTCAGCTCATTTCCGGTCCGGTCCTGTCCGGTCACCGTAGAAGCGGCCAAGGGCATGCGGCCAACGAATGTCACGCATAGTGGATATGCTCTTCGCTCATGGATGTGACGGTCGTCGGGCTGCGGGTGCTGCGTGTGGTGGCCGAGCGGGGCACGTTCACCGGGGCGGCCCGGGAGTTGGGCTATACGCAATCGGCGGTCTCCCGGCAGGTGGCCGGACTGGAACAGGCCGTCGGCGCCCGGCTGTTCGACCGTTCTCCCGGCGGTGTGCGACTGACCGCGGCGGGCCGTGCCCTGCTCCGCCACGCGGTCACCGCCCTGGACGCGCTGGACGCGGCCGACCGCGAACTGCACGGCGCGGACGACGACTCGGGCGGTGTGCGGCTCGGTCACTTCCCCGCGGCCGGACCGGTGCTGGTGGCCCGCGCGCTGGCGACCCTGGGCCGGGAGCACCCCCGCGTCCGGCTCACCACCCGGGAGGGAACCACCCCGTCCCTGGTGAGAGCCCTGCGCGCCGGGACCCTCGACGTGGCCCTGCTCTCCTCACGGCCGCCTCACCGTTCCCCCGACACCGACGATCCGGCCCTTCACGTCGAACCGCTGCTGGAGGACCGGCTGGTCCTGGCGGTGCGGGCCGACGGCCCCCTCGCCGACCGGGCGGCCGTCACGGCCCAGGAACTCGCCGACGTGACGTGGATCGCCGGTCCGTCCGGCACCGGCGATCCGCTGCTCGGCGTCTGGCCCGGCCTCCCCGGCCGGCCCCGGGTCCATCACGCCGCCCGCGACTGGCTCACGAAACTCCATCTGGTCGCCGCCGGCGCCGGTGTCACGACGGTCCCCGCCACCCTGAGGTCCGTGACCCCGCCCGGAATCCGGCTGGTCACGGTCACCGGCCTGCCCGAGGAACGGCGCCGCGTCAGCCTCGTACGGCTGCCAGGCCCCACCACGCCACCGGTGGACGCCGTACTCCACGCCCTCCGCGGACACGCCGCCGACCTCGCCGACTGACCCCGCGCCCTGGGTCACTGACCGGCTGAGCTGCCGACCCGGTCATCTCGCAGTCCCGCGGCGTCACTTCGTCATCGGGGACCCGCCACCGGACTGCTACTGCGCGGCACGCTTCGCCGCCACGTTGCGCACGTCCTCCTCGGCTGCATCTCCCCATGGTGGCACGGTACTTCGGTCATTCACCCAGCGACTTCAGGGCCGCGGCCACCCGCTCGGAGGCCTCCGGCGGGGTCGAGGCGTGCGGGGAGAAGCGGAGCGAGTCGGCGCGTACCGTCGGGGTGACTCCCTCGGCGTGCAGCGCCTTCGCGACGACGGCCGGATCGTGGCCGGGCATCGCGAAGGACAGGATGCCGGCGCGGTGCGCGGGGTCGGTGGGGGACAGGACACGGCCACCGTGTTCCTCGACCGTCTCGGTCAGTTCGGTGATCCGCTCGGCGACGGCGGTCTCGATCGCCGCGACCGTGTGCCGCTCCACGAGCTCCAGGGCCGAGGCGAACGCGGCCGCCGTCACCGGACTGAGGTTGGTGATCGACCACCGCCGGGCATCCGCGGCGGGCGGATGTTCCGCACCGTCGAAGAGACCGACGTCCTCGACACCCGTCCAGCCCGTGAGGACCGGTTCCAGCGAATCCAGCGCCCGGTCGGACAGCGTGGCGAAGCCGGTCGCCCAGCCGGCGCGCAGCCACTTCTGGCCGCCCGCCACCACCACGTCGGCCGCGTCCCAGTCCATCGTGGCCACCCCGAACGCCTGGATCGCGTCCACGATCAGCAGCCGGTCCGGACCGATCGCCTCGCGCAGGGCCGCCAGATCGACGCGGTATCCGGTGCGGAAGTCCACGGCGCTGACGGACACCGCGACGACGTCCTCGGTCAGCGCGGCACGGACCAGCTCCGGGGTGACCCCGCCGCCGGGCACCGGATCGAGCCAGCGCGGAGTGGCCCGGCCCAGGTCGGCGGTGCGGCGCCACGGATAGTGGTTGGCCGGGAAGTCGGTGCGCGGGGTGAGGACCACGCCCGTGCGGATCCCGAGGGCGGCGTGGAACAGGCCGGTGGAGGCGTTGGGGAGCAGCACGGTGTGCCGGCCGTCGGTGCCCGCGAGACGCGCGGCCGTGTCCCGTGCCACGGCCTCCGCGCGCATCAGGCCGTCCACGGTGGTGTGATCGGCGCGCGCGGACTCCTCCAGGGCGCGCGCTGTGGCGGCCACCGCGTCCCGCGACGGGGGACCGAAGCGCGCGAAGTCGAGGTACCCGGCGGGTGTGTCGAAATGGGCTGCGTACGACATGAGCACGGGGCTCGTCCTTCCGGGGCGGTACGAGTGGTACATGTGGTTCGGGTGGTACGGGGGCGGAGATCGGCGCGGGCGCCGGGTGGGCGGTGCGGCCGGGGGGCCACGCCCACCGGTGCCCGGATCCTCGTCGTCCCGGGCGCTCACCACCCGCCTGCACGGTACGCGCCGTACGCCGCCGCGACCGGCCCGGGGTCCGGTGCGCCCGAGGTGTCGGCTCGTACGCGGAAGGGACGGCCGGGCACCCCTGAGGAGGTACCCGGCCGTCCCGTCCACCGAAGCCGAAGCCGAAGCCGAGCCGAAGCCGAGCCGAAGCCGAAGCCGAAGCCGAAGCCGAAGCCGAAGCCGAAGCTGACGCCGGTGCTGATGCCTGTGCCGAAGCCGATGTCCGTGCCGAAGCCTGGACTCGGCTGCTCGGCTGCTCGGCTGCTCGGCCGCTCGGCTACGCGGCCACCAGTCTCAGTGCCCGGCCGATTCCCCCGGGCGCGCGTGGCGCGGGAGGAGGAACGCGAGCAGGAACGTCAGGGCCAGCATGCCGTCGACGATCCAGAGCAGCGTCTGCATGACGGAGCCGAAGCCGCTCTTGAACGCCGACATCGCGGTGGACTGGAGCGCCGCCGGTACCCGGGCGCCCGCCTCGGGCGAGGTCACCGCGGAGCGGGTCTCCTTCTCCAGCCGGGCGCACGACGCCGGGGTCGCCTCCGGATCCTTCGCGGTGGCGCGGTCGGCGGTGCAGGTGCGCAGGCCCGCCACGATGCGGTCCTGGGCGTCGGGCGCGACGTGCGCGGCCGTCAGCTGACTCCGCAGCTGGTCCGAGCGGTGGTCCATGGCCGTGCCGATCCCGCCGCCCAGCAGACCGAAGAACGCGGTTCCGAGGATGGCCACACCGAAGGCACCGCCGAGCTGCTGCACCGCGGTCATCGTGCCGGACGCCGAGCCCGTCTCGTGCTGCTCGACGCTGGCGAGCACGATGTCGAAGAACGGGGCCATGAGCAGGCCCATCCCGATGCCCGTGACGAGCAGTGCCGGCAGGAGCTGCCAGGGGCCGACGCCGGACCCCACCCGGTCGAGGGTCAGCCACACGCCGAAGACACCGACGGCCATGACCAGCGCGCCCGCCTGGAGCACCGTCCGGCCGAAGCGCACGACACCCTGGGCGATACCGAAGCCGACGATCATGCCGCCCGACCAGGGCACCATCACCAGGCCCGCCTTGAGCGGCGAGTAGCCGAGGCCGATCTGGGTGTACAGGTTGAAGACCAGCATGAAGCCCTGCATGGTCGAGAAGAAGACCAGGCCGAGGACCATGCCGCCGCTGAAGCCGCGCTTGCGGAACAGGCTCGGGACGACCAGCGGGTCCAGACCGGCCCTGCTGCGCCGCGACTCGTACACCGCGAAGGCGACGAAGACGACGACGGACGCGCCCATCATCACGAACGTCCAGACGGGCCAGTCGTACTCACGGCCCTGGACGAGCGGGAAGATGATCAGCAGCGCGGCCAGCGAGACCAGGATCATGCCGGGGATGTCGAGGCGCGGCTTGGCGTCGGAGCGGCCCCTGGGCAGGTACCGCAGGGCGCCGAGGATCGCCGCGGCGCCCAGCGGCAGGTTGATCAGGAAGATCATGCGCCAGCCGGTGCCGAAGTAGTCGGCGTCGACCAGCCAGCCCGCCAGGATCGGCCCGCACACCGCGGACAGACCCATGACCGGGCCGAACATGCCGAAGGCCTTCTGCGACTCCTTCGGCGGGAACATCTCCTTGATCATGCCGAGGCCCTGCGGCAGCATCACCGCGCCGAACAGGCCCTGCACGACCCGCGCTCCGATCAGCATCCCGGGCGACACGGACACGGCGCACAGCATCGAACCCAGGGTGAACCCGGCCGCTCCGATGAGGAACATCGTGCGGCGACCGTGGATGTCCCCGAGCCGCCCTCCGGTGACGAGCCCGACGGCCATCGAGAGGGTGTAGGCGGCGGCGAGCCACTGGAGCGTGGAGGCGCCGCCGCCGAGGTCGGCCCGCATGGAGGGACCGGCGATGTTCGTGACGACGGCGTCGAGGAGGTCCATCACCTCGGCCGCGAGGATCACGAACAGCGCAGCCCAGCGCCACCGGTAAGGCGCTGGTGAGTCGATGGGCGTCTCGGCGGACGCGACACCGGTGGTGGACATCGGAAACTCCTAAGAAGGCATGAGCAGGCATGAGGAAGGCGCGAGAACTGCGGGAGAAGCACGGGAGCCGCGCAGGACGAGATGTCGGAGAACGCCGTTCACCCTAACAGAACAGTGCTCACCGAGAGAACGGCGTTCATTAAGATATAGCGCAACCACGCGACCGAGACAAGATATATCGCGTTGCGGCCCGGTGAACGCCGCTCTCCATGAGAGAACACTGCTCTCCGGCGCCTAGGATGGGGTCATGAGCGACGCGGCCGCCGGCACCCCCGAACCACCCCCGCCGTCCCCCTGGGAGCGTGAGCGTCCCGTCCGCGCCCGCGTCGCCCCGGCGCGCGAGCCGCTGTCGCGCGAGCGCATCGTCGAAGCCGCCTTCGTCGTGCTGGACCGGTCCGGTCTCGACAAGTTGTCGATGCGCCAGGTGGCCGCCGAACTGGACGTCGCGGTCTCCGCCCTCTACGCCTATGTGCGCTCCAAGGACGACCTGCTGGAGCTGATGTACACCCGGCTCTTCACGAGCTTCACGCTGCCCGAACCCGATCCGGAACGGTGGCGGGAGCAGGTGCGGGAGTACGCCCGCTCATGGCGGTGGCGGCTGCTGTCCCATCGGGACATGGCCAGGATCTCCATGGCGCACGTCCCCTTCACCGCCGAACTGCTGCCGTACGTCGAGGCGTTGCTCGCCATCTTCCGTACCGCGGGACTGCCCGACCGCATCGCTGCGGAGGCCGGTGACCTCATCTCCACCTACATCGACGGGTTCGTCCTGGAGGAGGGCATGTGGCAGGACCGGGCGGCGCAGCAGTCCGGCGGCGGTTCCCTGGCCCGCCCGGACTGGCGTGAGATGGCCGACGAGATGCAGAACTACTTCGCGTCCCTGTCCGAGGAGGAGTTCCCGCATCTGCGGGCCCTGTCCGGATCGATGGTGACGGAGTCCTCCGACGAGAGGTTCGACATCGGCCTGGAGATCATCCTGCGGGGCCTCGCGAGTTACCTCCCGGACCGGGAGGCCTGAGCCCGAGGGCCGGGACCTGAGCCCGGGGGTCGGGACCTGAGCCCGGGGGTCGGGACCTGAGCCCGAGGGCCGGGACCTGAGCTCGGGGGTCCGGACCCGAGCTCCGGGCGGGCCGCCGTGGACCCGCCCCGCCCCCGTCGCCGCGGTTGCCTCAGTTGTTCCAGCTCTCGTCGTACGGATCGCGCGGAGTCGGGACCGGCTTCGCCGCGCTGACCTGGAGGTACGGGATGACGCCGCCGTTGACCGGGTCCTTGGCGCGCTTGGCGGTGTAGCGGCCGGTGACCTCCAGCCAGGTGTCGGGCCGCAGGACCGGCGGGATCCGCCCGGACAGGCCGATCTTGACCGGCTGGGCGTCCGCGGCACAGCAGTTGAGGGCCATGCGGACGAGGTACGGGGCACCGGCGCCGTCGAGCGCGACGAAGCCGACGACCTTGACCTGCCGGCCGCCGATCGAACGGCCGTGGTCGTACGCCGCCCTGCTCGCGTAGTCGACCAGGCCGAGCGTGACCGGATCACCGGCGGGCAGCTTGGCGTAGCCGAAGGGTGCCTGGAGTGCCGTACCGGCGCGCATGGCGCTGTACGAGCCGAGCGCGGGCGGGGCGACCAGGATCAGCGCGAGCAGCGGGAGGATCAACAGCCAGGAGATCAGCGGCTCCCGGTGCCCGTGCTCATGCCCGTGCCCGTGTCCGTCTCCGTGCGGGTGCCCTTCCCCGTGCCCGATTCCCTGACCCTCGGAGTGCTCGTCCGTGGCCGTGGCGGTGGCCGTGTCTGCGCCCGCGTCCGCGTCGATGTTCGCGTCCGCGTTCGAGTTCGCGAACCCGCGCCCGGTGGCGTGCCCGGTGTCGCGCCCCGTGTCCTGCCCGTCGCCGGACCGGGCGGCGGACGCCTTCCGGTGGTCGCGTATCTCGTACCAGACCGCGGCGAGCGCCGTGACGATGAGGACGACACCCGCCGCGAGCAGCAGGGGACGCAGTCCGGCCTTGACGTAGCGCAGATAGAGGTCCGTGACGCTCGCGTGCAGCACCGCCGCGCCGACGAGGAAGAGCACGGCCGCTTGTGCCTGCCGGTTCACAGGAGCACCGCCCCGATCAGTACGGACATGAGGATCGCGACCGCGAACGTGGTGGGCGCGAAGCGTGCCGCGAAACCGCGGCCGAACGTGCCGACCTGCATGGCGAAGAGCTTCAGGTCGATCATCGGGCCGACGACGAGGAACGCCAGCCGGGCGGTGAGGGAGAACTGGGTCAGCGAGGCGACCACGAACGAGTCGGCCTCGGAGCAGATCGACAGCAGGACGGCGAGGATCGCGAGGGCCAGGACGGACACCACCGGATTCCCGGCCGCCTCGTGCAGCCAGCTCGCCGGGACGAAGGCCTTGAGCGTGGCCGCCGCCATCGCGCCGAGCACGAGGAACCCGCCCGCGTGCATCAGGTCGTGCCGCACCGAGGCCCAGAACGCGGCCCCCTTGGCGAGGCCCTCGTGCTCGGGGCGGGCCGGCGGGCGCAGCCAGTCGGTGCGGCCGAGGCGCTGCCACAGCCAGCCCATCACGCAGGCCACGAGGAGGCTGGCGACGAAACGGGCGAGCACCATCTCCGGGTTGCGGGGGAAGGCCACGGCGGTGGCGGTGAGCACGATCGGGTTGATCGCCGGCGCGGACAGCAGGAACGCGAGGGCGGCGGCCGGGGTGACACCCCGGCGCACCAGCGCCCCGGCGACCGGTACCGAGGCGCACTCGCAGCCGGGCAGGACCGCTCCGGCCATTCCGGCGACCGGCACCGCGAGGACCGGCCGCTTCGGCAGCGCGCGGGCGAAGAACGTCGGCGGGACGAACACCGCGATGACCGCGGACAGCAGGACGCCGAGCACCAGGAACGGCAGGGCCTGGACCACCACCGCGACGAACACGGTCATCCAGCTCTGCATCACCGGCGCGGACAGCGCCCCGCGGATCGGCCCCTGCGACGCGACGACCAGCAGCAGGAGCATGGTCAGGGCGAGCGGTGAGTCGAAGTTCCAGCCGTGCCGGCCCCGGCGGTCGTCCTCGTCGGGCCGCTTGACCGGCGGCGGGGCTTCCTTGGTGATGGTCACGCTCGAGGTACCTCCGGTCGGGGAAAGGGCGTGGCTGCGGATGCCCCTCCGCCTTCCATACGCCGGTTCGGCCACAGCTTCTCACCGGGTGCGGGAGGGATTGCCTGCCCAGGGGCCTTTCTTGACCTTCAGCGGACCTGGGTCGTTACGCGTGAGGGCCGTGTACCGGGCGGCGGTGACGACCGCGCCCCGCACGGCGGCCGTTGTCACAAGTCTTCACATCGCTGTCATGGACCTGTAGCTTCCCGGGCTGCAAGTGCTTTCTGGAATTTACCGGTTCTTCTTGCAAGGCAACTCCCCCTCCCCGCACCCGCATCGGAGCCGCCCCATGAACCGCAGACGTCGACGACCGCCGCTGAGAGCGCTGTTGGCGCTCCTGGCGGTGACCGGACTGTTCGGACTGACCCCGCCCGACACCGGATCCGTCCCGATGGAGAGCACGGCCGCCACCTCCACGACGGCGACCGTCTTCTACTACACGAAGACCAGGAACTGGCCCGCCACCTACCTCCACTACGCCCCCGACGGCGGCTCCTGGACGACCGTGCCGGGTGTCCTGATGGAGGCGGCCTGCACGGACTGGGTCAAGGAGACCGTCGACCTCGGCTCGGCCACCGGGCTCCAGGCCACCTTCAACAACGGAAGCGGCACCTGGGACAACAACGGCGGCAACAACTACGCGCTGGGCACCGGCACCATCACCGTCAAGGACGGGGTGATCGCCCACAGCGACCCGTGCGCCGACACCGGTACGGGCACCGGCAACCAGGCCACCGTGTACTACTCGACCGCCACCTCCGGCTGGACCACGGCCAACATCCACTACGCGCCGACGGGCGGCTCCTGGACGACGGTCCCCGGCGTCGGCATGGAGGCCGCCTGCACGGGATGGTGGAAGAAGACCCTCGACATCGGAACGGCCACCTCGCTCAAGGCGGCCTTCAACAACGGCAACGGCGTCTGGGACAACAACAACAGCGCCGACTACGGCATCCCGTCCGGTACCACGACGGTGAAGGACCGGACCGTCACCGCCGGCGCCAAGGACCCCTGCGCGGCCCAGGCCCCCGACACCCAGGCGCCCACCACCCCCGCCGGAGTGAAGGCGGCCGCCACGAACACCTCGGTGGTGGTGAGCTGGGACCCGGCCACCGACGACACGGCCGTGACGAAGTACCAGCTCACGCGCACGGGCGGCACGAAGGGGACCGTCGTCACCGATGTCGGCTCGACGGTGTACTCCGACACGGGACTTGAGGAGAAGACCGACTACACCTACACGGTGAAGGCCGTCGACGCGGCCGGGAACACCTCGCCCGCCTCCGCCGCGGTCACCGTCACGACCGGGGAGAAGGCCCCCGCCCCGGCCACCGGGACACCGCTCGGCACCGACCCGCGCAAGGACCCCATCTACTTCGTCCTCACCGCCCGCTTCTACGACGGCGACACCTCCAACGACCGCGGCGGCAGCCAGGACGTCAAGTCGGGCAACGCGGCCAACAACGACCCCATGTTCCGCGGCGACTTCAAGGGACTCGTCGACAAACTCGACTACATCAAGGCACTCGGGTTCTCGGCCGTCTGGATCACCCCGGTCGTCCTCAACCGCTCCGACTACGACTACCACGGCTATCACGGCTACGACTTCTACAAGGTCGACCCGCGCCTGGAGTCGGCCGGCGCCTCCTACCAGGACCTGATCAACGCGGCCCACGCCAAGGGCATGAAGATCTACCAGGACGTCGTCTACAACCACAGCTCCCGCTGGGGCGCCAAGGGCCTGTTCACCCCGACCGTCTACGGCGTGCGCGACAGCCAGTGGAGCTGGTACTACGACGAGAAGAACGACGGCTTCGAGTACGACGGGCTGACCGTGGAGCCCAAGTCCGGGAAGTCCTACTACAACGGCGACCTGTGGTCGACCGCGGAACCCTCGGGCAACACCTGCCTCAACTGGGGCAAGCCCACCGGAGGCAAGAGCGCCGAGGGCTACACCCTCTACAACTGCCAGTGGCCCAGCCCCACTTCGGGCATGTTCCCCAAGGCGTACTACCACCAGTGCTGGATCGGCAACTGGGAGGGCGAGGACTCGCGTTCGTGCTGGCTGCACGAGGACCTCGCCGACTTCAACACCGAGAACGCCACCGTCCAGAACTACCTGATCGGCGCGTACGACAAGTACATCGACATGGGCGTCGACGGATTCCGCCTCGACACGGCCGTCCACATCCCGCGCGTCACCTGGAACCGCCGCTTCCTGCCCGCCATCTACGACCGGGTCACCCAGCGCTTCGGCACGGACGCAGCCAAGAACTTCTTCGTCTTCGGCGAGGTCGGCGCCTTCGTCAACGACAAGTGGAACCGCGGCTCGGTGAACCACTCCGCGCAGTTCTACACCTGGAAGGAACGCAAAGACTACAGCGCCGACGACGAGACGGCCGCCATCGAGCAGTACAACTACGAGGAACAGCTCGGCACCGGCAACCAGCCCACCTCCACCAACGCCTTCCTGAGCGGGAACAGCTACCACACCCCGGACCGCAGCCAGTTCTCCGGGATGAACATCATCGACATGCGCATGCACATGAACTTCGGCGACGCGCAGAACGCCTACAACAACGGCAAGGACTCGGACGACTCCGTCAACGACGCCACGTACAACGTCGTCTACGTCGACAGCCACGACTACGGCCCCAACAAGTCGAGCACCCGCTACAGCGGCGGCACCGACGCCTGGGCCGAGAACATGTCCCTGATGTGGACCTTCCGCGGCATCCCCACCCTCTACTACGGATCGGAGATCGAGTTCCAGGCGGGCAAACAGATCGACTGCGGGCCGACCTGTCCGCTGGCGACCACCGGGCGCGCGTACTACGGCGACCATCTCGCCGGCAGTGTCACGGCCTCCGAGTTCGGCAAGGCCGACTCCGCGAGCGGCGAGGTCGCGACGACCCTCGCTCAGCCCCTGGTCAAGCACCTCCAGCGGCTCAACCAGATCCGCCGGGCGATCCCGGCCCTCCAGGCCGGCCAGTACTCCACGGACGGCATCAGCGGATCCATGGCCTTCAAGCGCCGCTACACCAGCGGATCGACCGACAGCTTCGCCCTCGTCACGGTGACGGGCGACGCGACGTTCACCGGTATCCCGAACGGGACCTACACGGACGCCGTGACCGGTGACGTGAAGACCGTCTCCGGCGGCACGCTGTCCGTGGCCGCGCCGGGGAAGGGAAACCTGCGGGTCTACGTGCTGAACGGCCCCGGCAAGATCGGGACCGACGGGCCCTACCTGAAGTGACCGGCGACCGCCGGACCGGTACGCAGGCCGAGGTCACCGCGGTCCCGCCCGGGCGCCCCACGCCCGGGCGGGACCGTCGTAGCGCCCGGAGCGGCCCGCGCGGAGCCGGGATGAATGGCGTGCCGAGCGTTGGGTACGCGGACCGTCGACGCACCCGGGAGCCGGACCGGCCCGGGTGGCCGCCCGACGACCACGACCAGGGGATCTGCCATGGACACGCCCTTGAACAACAACCACCCGACCGGACCCGCGGCGACGCCCGCCCAGGAGGCCCTGGACACCCTCGTCGTGAACACCGAGGACGCCGCCGCCCTGGACACGCTCGCCGGGAGCGATGTGCTCGTCCCCGTCCCGGACGACGCCTCGGACACGGAGATCGCCGATCCCCACGCCGTGGCGCTGCCCGTCCTGGACGACCCGGAGGGCGGCCAGGTGGTCCCGGTGTTCACCTCGGAACAGGAACTCGCCGAACTCCTCCCCTCCGTCTCCCGCTACCGTCTCGTACCGCTGTCCGCGCTCGCCTCCCAGTGGCCCTCGGGCGATCTGGACCTCATCATCGACGCCGCCTCACCGCACGGCCTGACCCTCACCTCCGAGGGCGTACGCACCCTGCTGGTCCGGTAGCGGACCACCGGCCGCGCGCCACGGGCCCGCCCGGGACACCCGGGGTCGGCCCGCCGGCGAAGGATGTCCGGATCCGCTCCTCGGTGCCGTGTGGAGCGGCCCGTCCGGAAGGGAAGATCCCTGGAAAGCCGCCGCCGAGGAGTGGGGTTCCCTTGAGAGTCGTCCTGCTGGGTACCGCCGCCGGTGGCGGCTTCCCTCGCTGGAACTGCGCGTGCCCGCTGTGCTCGGCCGCCCGCGAGGGGAAACTGCCCGCACGCACCCAGGAGGGCGCCGCCGTCAGCGGCAACTCCCGGGACTGGTGGCTGCTCAACGCCTCACCCGACCTCCGTACGCAGCTGAACGCCACCCCCGCGCTGGCGCCCGGGCCCGGCGGCACGCCCGTACGCGGTGTCCTGCTGACGGACGCCGAGGCCCATCACACGACAGGGCTGACCGGGCTGTACGGCGCCCCGGGACCGAAGGTCTACGCCTCGCCGCCCGTCCTCGCCGCGCTCGCCCCGCAGCGCCCGCTGTTCGAGCGCCACGCCCCGTGGACGTGGGCGGACAGCTTCACCGAGGACGGGTTCGTGCTGGCCGGAGGACTGGTCGTCAGCGCCCACCCGCTCGGTTCCCGGGCCCCGGGACACCTCCCGGGCACGGCCGACGACCGCTGGGTGACGGCGTACCGGATCGAGGACCTGGCCAGCGGGGGCGTGCTCGTCTACGCGCCGCGCCTCGGCGCGTGGACGCCCGCGCTTGACGGCCTCCTCGACGGGGCCACCTGCGCCGTGCTCGACGGCACCCTCTACGCGGCGGGCGGTACGGACACCGCGCCGCCGGCACCCCGCCGGCGTGCGGTCGCACCCTGGCACCTGCCGGTCTCCGGCGCGGACGGCAGCCTGGCCGCCCTGGCCCGTCACCCCCGTCCGCGCCGCGTCTACACGCACCTCGACAGCGCGAACCCGCTGCTCGACCCCGCCACGGAGGCCTGGGCCTCGGTGACCGGGGCGGGCGCCGAGATCCCGCCGGACGGAACGGAGTTCGTGCTGTAGCGGAGCCCGGGCGGTGATTACTGAGGGCGGTGGCCGGGGGAGAGAGCCGCGGTACGGCGGATGCGCGCGGGGACGGCCCGGCCGGTCAGCCGTTGAGCATGCGGGCGAGCACGGAGCGCTGGAGGGGGAGCACCTCGGCGTGCAGCTCGCGGCCCTTCGGGGTCAGCGCGACCCACACGCCACGGCGGTCCTCCAGACAGACCGTGCGTTCCACCAGGCCGTCCTTCTCCAGCCGGCCGATGAGCCGGGACAGCGCGCTCTGGCTCAGATGGACCCGGTCGGCGATGTTCTGCACCCGGCAGTGCTCACCGGGCTCGGTGACGGTCTCCGCGACGAGGATGTCGAGGACCTCGAAGTCACTGGCTCCCAGGCCGTGCGGATGCAGCACGCGGTCGATCTCGCACATCGTGCGCGCGTGCACCGAGAGGATGTCCCGCCACCGGTCCTCCAGAGGCGAACCGGGCGTCGTCGTTGCCATGATTTGAACGGTAACAGAGATCCGGCCACTAGTTGAGTGTGCAATTAGTGTGTCTGCATCCAGTGGCCGGTGCCGCTGCGTGTGCCCCGTCAGCCGGTGGGGTCCTGGATGAGCCCGTACAGGTTGCCCTCCGCGTCCTTCACCGACGCCACCTGCCTGCCGTTGCCCACGTCCTGGATCTCCTGGAGCACCTCGGCGCCTTCGCCGAGCAGGGCCGTCAGGGTGGCCTTGATGTCGTCGACGTGCCAGTAGGGGACCGGCCCGGTCAGTCCCTTGGAGTGCCCGTTCGGGTCGAGGCCGACATCCTGGCCCGCGTCCTTGAACCCGACGTAGTAGGGCTCGTCCACATAGGGCTCCACCCCGAGCAGCTGGGTGAACAGCGCCTTCGCCTTCGCGATGTCCTTGACGGGGTAGATGATGGTCTTGACTCCGGCGGTCATCTCGACTCCTGTGCGGTGCGTGGCGGCCGTCTCGGCCTGGCTGTCGTGGCGCCGGCGTTCCGGCGGTGCCTTCACGCTAAGCCGGGGGAGGCCGCTCCGGCTTCTCGAATCCTGACCGGTGCGGCGTAGGTCCCCCGGACGGCCCGGAGCGGCCGCCCGGGCGGCCGGAGCGTGCGGCCCTAGGTGGACTCGCGGCGCACCAGTTCGGTCGGCAGGATCACCGCCGCCGGGTCCTCACCGCCGATCTGGGCCAGCAGGACCCGGACCATCTCGGAGCTGATGCGGTCCCAGGGCTGGCGGATGGTGGTGAGCGCCGGGGTGGCGGCCGTGGCGGCGGGGGAGTCGTCGAAGCCGCCGACCGCGACGTCCTCCGGGACCCGGCGCCCGGCCTTGCGCAGCGCGGCCAGGACGCCCTGGGCCATCAGGTCCGAGGCCACGAACACGGCGTCCATGTCGGGGGCCCGGCCGAGCAGCTGTTCGGCACCCGCCTCCCCGCTGGCGCGGCTGTAGTCACCGGAGGCGATGAGACGGTCGTCGGCCTCGACGCCCGCCTCGGCGAGCACCTCCCGGTACCCCGCCAGGCGTTCGACACCGCCCGGGGTGTCCAGCGGGCCGGTGACCATGCCGATCCGGCGGCGCCCGAGGGAGAGCAGGTGCGTGACCATGTCCCGGGCGCCGTCGCGGTCGTCGGCGGCCACGTAGCTCACCTTGGACCCGAGGCCTATGGGCTTGCCGCAGGCGACGAGCGGCACGCCCGCCTCGCGCAGCTCCTCGGCGACCGGATCGCCCGAGTGGCTGGAGACCAGCAGCACCCCGTCGACATGGCCGGCCGTGATGTACCGCGTGATGCGCCGCCGTTCGTCCTCGGTGCCGGCGAGCATCAGCAGGAGCGGGACGTCGTGCGCGGCCAGGGCCTGGGTGCAGCCGCGCAGCAGGACGTTGAAGTTCGGGTCCTCGAAGAACCGCTCCTGCGGCTCGGTCAGCAGGAAGCCGACCGAGTCGGACCGGCCGGTGATCAGCGAACGGGCGTGCCGGTTCACGACGTAGCCCGTCCTGCGGATCGCCGCGTTGACCGCCTCCTGCGCCGTAGGGCTCACGTAGTGCCCGCCGTTCAGGACGCGTGAGACGGTGCCCCGCGAGACACCCGCCTCCCGCGCGACGTCATGGATCGTCGGCGGCTTGCGCCGGCCCCCCGAGTTGCTCATGGTCATGACTTTACGGCTCCGGACAGCAGGTCGAGGCTCCAGAAGCGCTGGATGACCAGGAACAGCGCGATCAGCGGGACGATCGCGAGCAGGGCGCCGGTGATGACCAGGGTGTACAGGGCCGGGGTGTTGGAGCCCTGTTCGAGGAGCGTGAAGAGACCGAGGGTGATCGGGAACTTCTCGTCGTCGCTGAGCATGATGTACGGGAGCAGGAAGTTGTTCCAGACGGCGACGAACTGGAACAGGAACACCGTCACCAGGCCCGGCACCATCATGGGCAGGGCGACCCGGGTGAAGATCCGCCACTCGCCGGCGCCGTCCATCCGGCCGGCCTCGACGACGTCGGTGGGGACGGCCGCGGCGGCGTAGATCCGGGCGAGGTAGACGCCGTACGGGGACAGGACGAGGGGGAGCAGCACGGAGGCGTACGAGTCCGTGAGGTCCGCCTTGGCGAGGAGCAGGTACTGCGGGATCGCGAGGATCACCGGAGGCATCAGCACGCCCGCCATGAGGACGCTGAAGATGCTCTCGCGGCCCCGGAAACGGTAGACGGCCAGGGCGTAGCCGCTGACCGCCGAGACGGCCGTCGACAGCATGGCGCCCAGGCCCGCGTAGAGCGCGGAGTTGCCCATCCACTTCCAGTAGATCCCGTCGCGGTAGGCGGCGAGGTCCTTGATGTTCCGGGTGAAACCGGTGCCGGGCAGGAAGGTGAAGGTGGAGAACAGTTCGCGGCCCGACTTGGTGGCCGCGATCACCACCCAGGCGACGGGCAGCAGACAGTAGAGCGCGCCGAGCAGCAGGGTGAGGGTCGGGACCAGGGCGATCCGGCCGCGCCGCGGCGGTCCCTGGGCGGTGCCGGGGGTGGTGCCCGCGGCCGGGGCGGCCTTGGGCAGGGCG
This sequence comes from Streptomyces sp. NPDC127038, assembly GCF_042725875.1. Classification (NCBI taxonomy): domain Bacteria; kingdom Bacillati; phylum Actinomycetota; class Actinomycetes; order Kitasatosporales; family Streptomycetaceae; genus Streptomyces; species Streptomyces sp. NPDC127038. The sequence continues at coordinate 28,915 of NZ_JBHXDQ010000081.1, forward strand.
AGCGAACTCATCGTGCTTCCTCCTGCCGGGTACGGGAGTTGGCGGCCCGCAGGAAGCCGAAGGACAGGACCAGGGTGGCCACGGCGATGATCACTGCCTCGGCGGCGGCCGCGTAGATGTCCCCGGTGTTGAAGGCGTCCCGGTAGACCTTCATGAGCGGACTCCAGGTCGTGGAGACGGAGTTGGTGAGGGGCTTGAGCGTGGTCGGCTCGCTGAAAACCTGGAGCGTGGCGATGATCGAGAAGAAGAAGGTGAGCACCAGCGAGGGCGCCACCATCGGGATCTTGATCCGCAGGGCGGTCTGGAACGGGGTGGCTCCGTCGAGCTTCGCCGCTTCGAGCACCTCGGCCGGGATGGCCTGGAGCGAGGTGTAGATGACGATCATGTTGAAGCCGGTGCCGCCCCAGACCGCGATGTTCGACAGCGCGAGGTACAGCGGGCCGCCGTCCAGCAGGTTCGGCTGCGGCAGGCCGAACTTCTGGAGGACGAAGTAGAAGGGGCTGACGTCCGGGAGGTACAGGAAGCCCCAGAGCAGGGCGGCCACGACGCCCGGGATGGCGTACGGCAGGAAGATCGCGAGCCGGGTGAAGGGGGCCAGGCGCACCTTCTCCGCGTCGAGCATGAGCGCGAAGAGCAGCGCGAGGCCGAGCATCACCGGCACCACGATGGCGCCGTATCCGGCCACCCGCAGCGCGCCGTGGACGAGTTCGCTGTCGGTCAGCGCGTCGGTGTAGTTGCGCAGGCCCGCCCACACCTCGCTGCGGGCGCCTGCGCCCAGGCCGAGGCCCTTGACCTGGACCTTGTGCACGCTCAGCCAGACCGCGTAGGCGATGGGCAGCGCGAAGAAGAGGACGAAGAGGACCGCCGCGGGGAGGAGGAAACCGTACGGGGCCCCCTTGACCCCGTACGGCCTCCGGCGTGCGCTGGTCACTGAGCGACCCCGAAGCCCTGCTTCTTCAGGTCGGCGACGGTGGTGTCCTGCATGGTCGTCAGGGCAGCACCGAAGTCCGACTTGTTCTTGGCGGCGGCGCCGAAAGCGTCGTTGAAGGACGTGTACGCCACGTTCACGTTCGGTCCCCAGGCCGAGGGGGCCGTGGTCCTGGCGATCTCCGAGGCCTTGGTGTAGAAGTCCGGCTGGTTGGAGAAGAAGGCCGGCGGCTGGGCGAACGCGTCGCCGGACTGCGCGCTGGTGGACGCCGGGTAGATGCCGCTCTCCTTCGCCATCGCGGCCACCGCCTGCGGGTCCGTGTTCAGCCAGACGGCGAACTTCGCGGCGGCCGCCTTGTGGGAGGAGTCGGTGGTGACGGCGGTCGAGGAGCCGCCCCAGCTGCCGGTGACGTTCTCGCCCGCGGACCACTGCGGCAGCGGGGCCATCGCCCACTTGCCCTTGGTCTGCGGGGCCGCCGTGGTCAGCGTGCCGGGCGCCCACACCGCGCTGACCCAGGCGATCTCCTTGCCGGTGTTCAGCGCCTTGTTCCAGGCCGGCTGGTACATCGGCTCGTTGTTGATCGCGCCCTCCTTCACCAGGCCGCCCCAGAAGTCCGCGACCTTCCGGGTGGCCGCGTCGTCGATGGCCACCGTCCACTTGTCGCCGGAGGCGGTCCACCACTTGGCGCCCGCCTGCTGCGCCAGACCGGCGAACTGCCCGGAGTCGTTGGCGGAGAAGGTGGTCAGGGCCTTGTCGGGCGCCTTCTTCTTCAGCGCGCGGGCGGTCTCGGCGAACTGCTCCCAGGTGGTGGGGACCGTGAGGCCGTACTTCTTGAACAGGTCCGTGCGGTAGTAGAACATCATCGGGCCGATGTCCTGGGGGACCGCGTAGACCGCGTCCGTCCCGAGCGTCGTCTGCTGCCACACGCCCTCGGCGAACTTCGACTTGGCGTCCTTCGACTCGGCGGCTATGTCGGCGAGCGCGTCGTTGCTGACCAGCGTCGGCAGCGCCTGGTACTCGGCCTGGACCAGGTCGGGTGCCTTCTTCGCCTTGTGCGCGGTGAGGATCTTGGTGACGAGCGAGTCGCCCGAGGCCTGCTTCTTCACCTCGACGGTGATCCGCTGCTTCTTGCCCGGCCCCTTGTTCCAGAGGTCGACGACCTTGTCCATGCCCGGCGCCCAGGTCCAGAACGTCAGTGTCGCGGGACCGGAGTCGGACGCGCTCCTGCCGTCGTCGGACGAGCCGCAGGCGACGAGCGAGGTGGCGCCGAGGACGACGGCGATGGTGCTGGCCACGAGGCGGTGGTGCTTCGTGTTGGGCATGGAACGTTCTCCCCTGACCTGGGCCCCCGCCTGCTGCGGAGGCCTGCCCTGTACTGGTGTGGTGCGTGTTCGGGGGCGCCGGACGATGCCGGGACGGCGGTCGTGCGGCGGGACTCCAGGTGCTTGGAAGGCCCGCCCCGCGACACCTGAGCACCCCCTCGGCTCACGTGCGGTGCGTCTGTGAGCGTTCACAGTAGAGAAACATCCCGGACACTTGTCAATGGTTGTTGCTGTGCGGTTATGTTGGGCTCACGCCACTGGCGCTGTGTGTGCACGTTCCCAAATGATCGATTACATGGGAGAGATCCATGCCGGAGACCAACCCCAAGGGCCTCACCGGGCTCGCCTTCGGTGGGGACTACAACCCCGAGCAGTGGCCGGAGAGCGTCTGGCCCGAGGACGTCCGGCTGATGCGCGAGGCGGGCGTCACGATGGTGAGCGTCGGGATCTTCTCCTGGGCCCTGCTCGAACCGGCCCGGGGCACCTACGAGTTCGGCCGGCTCGACCGCGTCCTCGACCTGCTGCACGACAACGGCATACGCGCGGACCTCGGCACCCCGACCGTCGCGCCGCCCGCCTGGTTCTACCGCGAACACCCCGAGGCGCTGCCCGTGACCGCCGACGGCACCCGGTACGCCTTCGGTTCACGCGGCGCCATCTGCCACAGCAACACCCACTACCGCGCCGCCGCGGCCTCCATCACCACCCGGCTCGCCACCCGCTACGCCGGCCATCCCGCGCTCGCGCTGTGGCACGTCCACAACGAGTACGGCGTCCCCGTCTCCGCCTGCTACTGCGACTCCTGCGCGGCCCACTTCCGCCGCTGGCTGGCCCGTGCGTACGGGACGGTCGACGAGCTCAACGAGGCCTGGGGGACGGCGTTCTGGGGCCAGCACTACACCGCCTTCGACCAGATCGACCCGCCCCGTACGACCCCGACCGTCGGCAACCCGGCGCAGGCGCTGGACTACAAGAGGTTCGCCGACGCCACCATGCGCGAGAACTTCACGGCCGAACGGGACATCCTCCACCGCCTCTCACCCGGCGTCCCGGTCACCACCAACTTCATGACGGCCCTCAGCCAGTGCGACTCCGTCGACTACTGGGCCTGGGGCCGCGAGGTCGACCTCGTCACCAACGACCACTATCTGATGACCGACGGACGCCGCACCCAGGTGAACCTCGCGATGGCCGCCGACCTCACCCGCTCGGTCGCGGGCGGCGCGCCCTGGCTGCTCCTCGAACACTCCACCTCGGGCGTCAACTGGCAGCCCCGCAACCCCGCCAAGGCTCCCGGTCAGATGGCCCGCAACTCCCTCTCCCACGTGGCCCGCGGCTCCGAGGGCGCCATGTTCTTTCAGTGGCGGCAGTCCCGCAGCGGCGCGGAGAAGTTCCACTCCTCGATGCTGCCGCACGCCGGCACCGACTCCCGTGTGTGGCGAGAGGTCGTCGAACTCGGCGCGGCCGTCGACTCGTTGGCCCCCGTCAGGGGAACGCGGACCGTCGCCGACGTGGCCGTGCTCTGGGACTGGCACTCGTGGTGGGCGCAGGGTCTCCAGTGGCGCCCCAGCGAGGACCACGACGCACGGGAACGCGCCGACGCCTTCTACGAGGCCCTCTACGACCGCCACCTCACCGTCGACTTCGCCCACCCGGAAGCCGACCTGTCGGCCTATCCCCTTGTCGTCGTACCCGCCCTGTATCTGATGACCGAGGCCGCGGGGAGCAACCTCACGGCGTACGTGGAGCGCGGCGGCACGCTCCTGGTCTCCTACTTCTCCGGCATCGTCGACGAGCACGACACCGTCCACGAAGGCCCCCATCCCGGCGCCCTGCGGGACGTACTCGGCCTGACCGTCGAGGAGTTCTCCCCCCTGCTCCAGGGCGAGCGCGTCCGGATCACCGGCCCGGACGGCTCCGAACTCACTACGGACGTCTGGTCCGAGTTCGTGGTGCCGCGCGGTGCCGAGACCGTCTGGACGTACGCCGACGGGCTCGCCGCGGGTCACCCGGCGGTCACCCGGCACCGCAGCGGCGCGGGCACGGCCTGGTACGTGTCCACGCGGCTCACGGCCGAGGGGCTGGACGCGCTGATCGGCGCGGCGGCCGACGACGCGCGGATCGCGCCGCGCGCCGACGTGCCCCGCGACGTCGAAGTGGTGCGCCGCATCGGAGAGTCGGGCACCTACGTGTTCGCCGTCAACCACACCGCGTCCGACGCCAAGGTGCCGCTGGAGGCGCACGGCACCGAGCTGCTCACGGGCGAACGCGCGGCCGGCCGGCTCGCGGTCCCGGCCGGGGCGGTACGGGTGGTACGCCTCGACGCGTGACCGGCCGTGGGCCGTTCGGGTGAACCCCGATGCGGCCCGGCCGGAGCCCCGGACGAGGTGAGCGCTGCCTCGGCACCAACCTGCCCGTGCCGCAAGGAAGTTGAGGGGGCCGGTCGAACCACCCTTCGGGTAAAGGGTTTGACCGGCTCCTCGGCCGCCGTACCCGCGTCGTCCGGCGTACTTCCCGGAGATCCCCCACCGGCGGGGCCGCGCCGTTCGCTCCGACAGCCGCCAGGGTCACGGCACCCGGCGGTCCTCCGCCCCCCTCCGCCCGTGCGAGCCATGAAGCCGCGGGCGGAGGGGCCCGCCCGCATCCGGGGCCACCCCGGACCCCAGGGGATTCACCCCGGATCCCCTGGACGCACCTCTCCCCACCACGTCGAAGGGACGACGGACGATGATGTTCCATCCCAGACGCACACTCAGGGCCCTGTTGCTGCCGCTCGCGGCCGGGCTCGCCCTCGCCGCGCTGCCCGCGCAGACCGCGCAGGCGGCGAGCACCCTGACCAACGCCGGGTTCGAGGCCGACGGGACCGGCGCCGCCGTGCCCAGCGGCTGGTCGGAGTCCGGCACCACGGCCGCCTCGTACGTCGAGGCCGGCGGCCACGGCGGGAGCTACCGCCTCAGCCACTACTCCGCCTCGGCCTACAAGGTGGAGACCTACCAGACCCTCACCGGCCTGACCAACGGGAACTACAAGCTCACCGCGTGGGTGCGCTCGGGCGGCGGGCAGAACTCCGCCTACCTCGCGCTGAAGAACTGCGGCGGCACCGAGCAGCGCACCGACCTCCCGGTGTCCACCAGCGGCTGGATCCACCTGGTCGTGCCTGTCGCGGTCACGAACGGCCAGTGCACGGTCAGCGTCTCCTCCGACGCCAACGCCGGGAACTGGATCAACGTCGACGACCTGACCTTCACCTCCGGCACCACAGGACTGTCCGTCAAGGGCTCCGACATCTCCTCCCTCGCCAAGAGCGAGGCATACGGGGGCGTCTACAGGACAGGCTCGGGCACCGCCGGCGACGCGCTCGCCATCCTCAGGTCCGCCGGCATGAACTACGCGCGCCTCAAGGTCTGGGTCGACCCGGCCGACGGCTACAACAACAAGGCCCGGGTCCTCGCGATGGCCAAGCGCATCAAGGCGCAGGGCATGAAACTCCTGGTCGACTTCCACTACTCCGACACCTGGGCCGACCCCGGCACCCAGACCAAGCCGGCCGCCTGGGCCGGACACACGTACAGCCAGCTCAAGACGGACGTCTACAACCACACGTACGACGTCCTCAACGCCCTCAAGGCACAGGGCACCACGGCCGACATGGTGCAGATCGGCAACGAGATCAACGGCGGCATGCTCTGGTCCGAGGGTTCCACGGACAACTTCGCCCAGCTCGCCGGACTGCTCAACTCGGGCTACGACGCGGCCAAGGCGGTCAGCTCCTCCACCGTCGTGGCCCTGCACCTCGCCAAGGGCGGCGATCTCACCGGCACCCGCTGGTGGTTCGACACCGCCCTCGCCAACGGCGTGAAGTTCGACGTCATCGGCCTGTCCTACTACGGCTACTGGCACGGCTCCCTCTACGACTTCCAGACCACCCTCGACGACGCGGCCTCCCGCTACGGCAAGCCGGTCTTCGTCGCCGAGACGGCCTACCCCTTCCGGCTGGACAGCGACGACGCGCTCGTCAACCAGATCGACACGACCGCCGAACTGGTCTCCGGCTACCCGGCCACCACCACCGGCCAGTCCAACTGGCTGCGGGACGTCATGAACATCGTGGAGGCCGTGCCGAACGGCCGCGGTCTCGGCGTCTTCTACTGGGAGGCCACCTGGACCGCGGTCACCGGAAACGGCTGGGACCCCACCGACCCGTCCTCGGGCAACGGCTGGGAGAACCAGGCCCTGTTCGGCTTCGACGACAAGGCGCTTCCGGCCATGGCCCAGTTCGCCCACCGCTGATCCCCAAGGGGCCCGGCCGCCGGTGCGGCCGGGCCCCGCACCCCTTCGCGGCCGACAGGCTCCGGCCAGGGTCGGGGGAAGGCCGTGCGGGGCGGCGCCCGCTGCGGGACAGTGGCGGGAGACCGTCACGACGGAGGGGGACGAGATGCTGAAGGGGTCCTTCAGCGGGCGACGACTGGACATCCTGGAGTGGTTGCGCGAGCCCGCGGCGCACTTCCCGCCGCAGCGCCGTGCCGACCTCGCCGAGGACGGCGTCAGCCCCGAGGCCCTCGCCGTCAAACTCGGCGTCAGCCGGAGCGTGGCACGCGCCCATCTCGAACTCCTCACCGGAATCGGCCTGCTGCGCGCCAAGAAGGTGGGGCGGCGGACCTACTACCGCCGCGACGAGTACCGTATCGCCGAAGTGGGTCACTACTTCGAGAAGGGCTGGTAGGCGCGTGGGAGACGGGTCCCGTACGGCCGGTGCCGCACCGCTTTCGCCCCGGCACACCGTGCCGCTCGGCGGCCGCGGTCCCGAGGACGTCATAGCCGATTCCCGGGGCGGGGTGCTGACCGGTCTGGAGGACGGCCGCATCGTACGCGTCGACGGGCTCGGCGACCCCGAACGCACCGGCGTCCGGGTCGTGGCCGAGACCGGCGGCAGGCCACTGGGTCTCGAACTGCTCCCGGACAACGCCCTGTTGGTGTGCGACGCCGAACGCGGGCTGCTGCGGGTCGGCCTTGAGGACGGAGTGGTCCGCGTTCTCGCCGACACGGTGGCCGGGGTTCCGCTGCGCTTCGCCAGCAACGTGGTCGCGCTCTCGGACGGCACGGTGTACTTCACCGTCTCCAGCCGCAGTTACCCCCTGAAGCAGTGGATCGGCGACCTCGTCGAGCACACCGGCTCCGGCTGTCTGGTGCGCCTCGCGCCGGGGGAGAAGGAGCCCGAAGTCCTCCTGGAGGGGCTCCAGTTCGCCAACGGCCTCGCCGCCTCCGCGGACGAGTCGTTCCTGGTCCTCGCCGAGACAGGCGCCTTCAGGCTCGTCCGCTACTGGCTCACCGGCCCCCGGGCGGGCCGGTCCGAGACCTTCGCCGACGACCTCCCCGGCCAGCCCGACAACCTCTGGCGCGCCCCGGACGGTCCGATCTGGGTGGCGCTCGCGGGCCCCCGGGTCGGCGCCCTGGAACTCCTGCACCGGAGGGGTCCGGCCGTCCGCCGCGCCGCCGCCCGGGTCGCCGTACGGGCCCCGTTCCGGCCGCCGGGCACCACCGGTGTCCTCGCGGTCGGCGACGACGGCACGGTCGTCCACCACCTGGAGAGCCGCCGCGCACGGTTCCGGATGGTGACCAGCGCCTGTGAGTCCGAAGGCCGCCTGATCCTCGGAAGCATCTGGGAGCGGGGCCTCGCGGTCTGCGATCTTCCCGGCTCCACCGGCTGAGCGGCCCGGGCGTTCGCGGCAGGCACCGGGTGTGCGCGGCCCGGGCCCCCGGCGTTACCCTGTTCACCAGCCGTGATCTTGCAGCGCGGCGCGGCGGTGGGGCCCGCCGTACCCGAACCGCGGCACGGATGCCGCCAACGGTCCCTGCTTGCGATGCCGTGTGCCCGCACCGGCCCGGCGAGTAGGAGCACCGGAGATCATGACAGTCCCGCACCCCGAGCGCGTCGGCGAGTCCGGCACTCCCGCGCGCGCGCCCGCGCGAACCCCGTCGCCCTGGCACGGTCAGGGCCCGGTCCTCGCCGCCGTCGCGCTCGGCGGGGTGATCGGCGCCACGGCCCGCTACGGGGCGGGGCTGCTGTGGCCCACACCGGACGGCGCGTTCCCCTGGACCACGTTCACGGTCAATGTCGTGGGCTGCGCCACGATCGGCGTGCTCATGGCGGTGATCACCGAGCTGCCGGCCGTGCACCGCCTCGTGCGCCCCTTCCTGGGCACCGGAGTGCTCGGCGGCTTCACGACCTTCTCGACGTACGCCGTCGACATCCGGAATCTGATCGGCGGCGGCCACGCGGGCACCGCGTTCGCCTATCTCGCCGCGACCCTGTCCGCGGCGCTCGCCGCGGTGTGGCTCGGGACGACGGCGGCCCGCCGGGCCCTGGCACGGAGGCAGCGATGACAAGGCTGAACGGCAACGCCCTGAGACTGACCGTCCTCATCGGCGAGAACGACACCTGGCACCACAGGCCGCTCTACGCGGAGATCGTGCACCGGGCCCACGCGGCGGGCCTCGCGGGCGCCAGTGTCTTCAAGGGCGTCGAGGGGTTCGGCGCCTCCTCCCTCATCCACACGTCGAGACTTCTCTCACTGAGCGAGGACCTGCCGGTGGCCGTGATCGTCGTGGACACCGAGGAGCGGGTCCGCGCCTTCCTGCCGCAGCTCGACGAACTCGTCACCGGGGGCCTGGTGCTGCTCGACCCGTGCGAGGTGGTCCGCTACGCGGCCCGCGGCGACGGCCCCGGCGCGAGCGGCGCCGACCCGTCCGGGGACGGCGGTGCGGGGCGGTGAACTGGCTGCTGGTGATCATCGGCGCGGCGCTCGGAGCGCCCCTGCGCTATCTGACCGACCGGGCGGTACAGCTGAAGCACGATACGGTCTTCCCCTGGGGCACCCTCGTCGTGAACGTGACAGGGTGCCTGATCCTCGGTCTGCTGACCGGCGCCGCCTCGGCGGGACAGGTGTCCGGGCACCTGCAACTGCTGATCGGCACCGGTCTGTGCGGGGCGCTCAGCACGTACTCGACGTTCTCGTACGAGACCCTGCGGCTGACCGAGACCGGCGCGGCGTTCTACGCTGCGGCCAACGTGATCGTGAGCGTGATGTCGGGCCTGGGCGCGGCGTTCGCCGGGGTCGCGTTTGCACAAGCTTTGTGGACCTAGGTGCCGGACCATCACGCGGATAGGTAACACTGTCTCCTGCACTGTCTACAGCACTGTCGACCAACTCCTCAGAACTGGATCCCATGAGCGTCATCAACGTCGGGCAGGCCGTCGTCCTCGGAGTCGTCGAGGGGGTGACCGAATTCCTTCCCGTCTCCTCGACCGGTCACCTCAAGATCACCGAGGGGCTGATGAACATCCCCGTCGACGACAACGCCGTCGTCGGTTTCTCGGCGGTCATCCAGGTCGGCGCGATCGCCGCCGTGCTCGTGTACTTCTTCAAGGACATCGTGCGGATCGTCTCCGCCTGGGGACGCGGGCTTCGCGACAAGAACGAGCGGCAGCACCACGACTACAAGTTCGCCTGGTGGGTCATCTACGCGACGATCCCGATCGTGGCCGTGGGTCTCGCCGCCAAGCCGCTCATCGAGGGTCCGCTGGCGTCCCTGTGGGTGGTCGCCGGTTCGCTGATCGCGGGCAGTGCCGTGATGTGGGCGGCCGACCAGATGGGCCGCCACAAGCGCGGTGAGGACGACGTCTCCTTCAAGGACGCGATGCTGGTCGGCAGCTCCCAGATCCTCGCCCTGCTCTTCCCCGGCTTCTCCCGCTCCGGCGCCACCATGTCGACCGGTCTCATCCTCGACCTGGACCGCGTCGCCGCCACCCGCCTCTCCTTCTTCCTCGGCATCCCGGCCCTGACCGGCGCCGGCCTGTACGAGCTGAAGGACGCCCTGGGCACCGGCGTGGGCGCCGCTCCGCTGATCGTCGGCACCGTCGTGTCGTTCGTGGTCGCCTACGCCTCCATCGCCTGGCTGCTGAAGTTCGTCGCCAAGCACTCCTTCAACGCCTTCGTGATCTACCGCATCATCGTCGGCGTCCTGCTCTTCGGTCTCCTGGGCACCGGAGTCATCGACAGCTGACACGCCCCGGAGCACCGGCACGAACCGGCTCCGGCACTTGAACGATCCGCCGACGGAGGGCGGGGGGGCGGTACCCGGCCCCGCGCCCACCGGGGTGTGGGGGGGGCGGACGGGGGGGGCAATTGGGGATATTGCCCCGCTCGCGGGGGGGCCCGCCCC
>NZ_JBHXDQ010000082.1:0-38896 GCF_042725875.1 Streptomyces sp. NPDC127038
CTTTGTACTCACCCTCTCGGGCTTTCCTCCGGGCGCTTCCCTTCGGTCTTGCGTTTCCGACTCTATCAGACCGTTTCCGTATCCGATTTCCTCGGTGCTTTCCAGGTTTCCGCTTTCGCGTTTCCCTTTCCGGCGAGTCCGACTCTATCAGATCCTTTCGGGCCTGACTCCCAGTCAGCGGGGCTTGTCATCTCGGCTGTTGGGCCGTTCCGACGAGTGAGACATTAGCGGATTCCGGACCCCCGAGCTAATCGGGGTCGCGCTCTTTCGAACGCGGAATCCTCATTTCGCAAACATGCATGAAAACGAGCCGACGACGAGTCGTCGATCGTTGAATGCTGGTGCGGAATGGCTGTCCGGGGACCGACCGGAGTCGGCGCTCACGTCGGACAACTCGGAGAACACTACGGATGGGCCCGGGTCGTGTCAACCGAGGTCCGGGCGGTCCACCCGAGGCGTACGCTGACGTCCATGACTACGCGTACGTGCACCCAGCAGTGGTGGGCCGCCTGACGGCGGCCGTACACACGTATGTACTCAACGGCCGCCGCCTCGGCGGCCGTTCTTGTTTCCCTCCTGGGGAGCCGGCCGGCGGGCGCGGCGGCCTCGACCAGGAGGTTGAGAGATGACGCGGATCTTCAGCGGGGTCAAGCCGACCGGGCATCTGACGCTGGGGAACTACCTGGGTGCCGTGCGCCGCTGGGCGGAGACCGACCAGCACCGGGCCGAGGCCCTGTTCTGCATCGTCGATCTGCACGCGCTGACCGTGGACCACGATCCGGGGCGGGTCCGCAGGCTCAGCAGGCAGGCGGCGACCCTGCTGCTGGCCTCGGGGCTCGATCCCGAGCTGTGCACCGTGTTCGTACAGAGTCATGTGGACGAGCACGCCCGGCTGTCGTACCTGCTGGAGTGCGTCGCGACCGACGGCGAGATGCGGCGGATGATCCAGTACAAGGAGAAGGCCGCGCAGGAGCGGAAACGCGGCGGGAGCGTGCGGCTGTCGCTGCTGACGTATCCCGTGCTGATGGCGGCCGACATCCTGGCGTACGGCACCGACGAGGTGCCGGTCGGCGACGACCAGACCCAGCACGTCGAGCTGACCCGGGATCTGGCGGTGCGGTTCAACCAGCGCTACGGACACACCTTCGTGGTGCCCCGGGCGACCCGGCCGGCGATCGCTGCCCGGGTCATGAACCTTCAGGAGCCGACGTCGAAGATGGGCAAGAGCGACGACGTCGGACCCGGTGTCGTCTATCTGCTCGACGAGCCCGACGTCGTACGGAAGAAGATCATGCGCGCGGTGACGGACAGCGGGCAGGAGGTCGCGTACGACCCGGAGGAGCGGCCCGGGGTCTCGAATCTGCTGGAGATCCTCGCCGCGTGCGAGGGCGGGGACCCGGAAACGCTCAGCGGTGGGTACACCTCGTACGGCGCTCTGAAGAAGGACACAGCCGACGCCGTGGTCGAACTGCTCAGGCCCCTGCAGGAGCGGCATCAGCGGTTGTGCGCCGATCCCTCGTACGTGGAGGCGGTGCTGCGGGACGGGGCACGGCGGGCCAGGGAGATGGCGCGGCCGACGGTGGACTCGGCGTACGAGGCCATCGGCCTGCTGGCGCCGACGGCCGGATGAACCGGACCAGGCCCCCGGGCGCCGAGGGCTGCTCGGTGCGCGGGGGCCGGTCGGAGCCGGTGGTGCGCGGGTCAGCTGTTGCCGGAGGCGAGTTCGCGGCTGCGGTCGCGGGCCGCTTCCAGCGCGGCGATGAGCGCGGCGCGTACGCCGTGGTTCTCCAGCTCGCGGATCGCGTTGATCGTGGTGCCCGCGGGAGAGGTGACGTTCTCGCGGAGCTTGACCGGGTGCTCGCCGCTGTCGCGGAGCATCACGGCGGCGCCGATCGCGGACTGGACGATCAGGTCGTGCGCCTTGTCCCGGGGGAGGCCGAGCAGGATGCCCGCGTCCGTCATGGCCTCGACCAGGTAGAAGAAGTACGCGGGTCCCGAACCGGAGAGCGCGGTGCAGGCGTCCTGCTGCGACTCGGGGACCAGGAGGGTCTTACCGACGGCGCCGAAGACCTCCTCCGCGTACGCCACGTGCTCGGCGGTGGCGTGGCTGCCCGCGGAGATGACGGACATGGCCTCGTCCACGAGGGCGGGGGTGTTCGTCATGACGCGGACGACGGGCGTGCCCGGGGCCAGCCGCTCCTCGAAGAAGGAGGTCGGGATGCCCGCAGCGCCGCTGATGATCAGGCGGTCCGCGGGGATGTGGGGGGCGAGTTCGTCCAGGAGGGCGCCCATGTCCTGGGGCTTGACCGTGAGGATCAGGGTGTCGGCGGTCTTCGCCGCCTCGGCGTTGCCGACCGGGGTGACGCCGTGCCGTTCCTGGAGTTCCCTGGCCCGCTCCGGCCGGCGGGCGGTGACCAGGAGGTCGGTGGGGGCCCAGCCGGCTCGGATCATTCCGCTGAGCAGGGCTTCGCCGATCTTGCCGGTGCCGAGGACTGCGACTTTCTGAGGCATGGTGCGGGTGCCCTCCGGGAGTTGGGTCGTCCGGGTTCATCCTCCCACCGGGATCATGGGGGCGGGCGGGATGTCCGGTGGGCGGACGGGGCCTGGCCGCCCACCGTCCGCCCATCGTCCGCCCCGCCCGCCCACGACCGTGGGCCGCCGCGGCGCACTGCGGCGTGGGCCGCCGCGGCGCACCGGCGTACTACGGCGTCCGGCGTCGCAGGGTCGCCGCTCCGAGCCCCAGGACCAGGAGCGCGCTCCCGGCGACGATCAGTACGTCCCGTACGAAGATGGCGGTCATGTCGGTGTGCCTGAGGACCTCGTTCATGGCGTCGACCGCGTACGACATCGGGAGGACGTCGGAGATCGCCTCCAGTACGGGGTGCATGTCGGAGCGCGGGGTGAACAGGCCGCACAGCAGGAGCTGCGGGAAGATCACCGCCGGCATGAACTGGACGGCCTGGAACTCCGAGGCGGCGAACGCCGAGACGAAGAGGCCGAGGGCCGTTCCGAGGAGGGCGTCGAGGAGGGCCACCAGCAGCAGGAGCCAGGGGGAGCCGGTGACGTCCAGGCCGAGGACCCAGACCGCGAGTCCGGTGGCCAGGGTCGACTGGATGATCGCGAGCGCGCCGAAGGCGAGGGCGTAGCCGGCGATCAGGTCGCCCTTGCCCATGGGCATGGCGAGGAGGCGTTCGAGGGTGCCGGACGTGCGCTCGCGCAGGGTCGCGATCGAGGTCACCAGGAACATCGTGATCAGCGGGAAGATCCCGAGCAGGGACGCGCCGATGGAGTCGAAGGTGCCGGGGCTGCCGTCGAAGACGTAGCGGAGCAGGACGAGCATCACGCAGGGGACGAGGATCATCAGCGCGATGGTGCGCGGGTCGTGCCGGAGCTGGCGCAGGGCGCGGGCCGCGGTGGCCGTCGTACGGGAGAGGTTGAGCGCGCTCGGGCGGGCGGCCTGGGCCGGCCTTCCCGGGGTGGCGTGCGGCTCGGGTGCGGCGGGCGGAGTGGGGCTGGTGGCCGCGGTGGAACTCATCGTGCGGTCTCCTCGCGGGAGTCGGGGCCGGGGACCGGGGCGTTCGCTTCCGTGGCCGGCGCGGGCTGCCGGGCGGCGGCGACCGCCTCGTCCACGAGGTGCAGGAACGCGGCTTCGACGGTGTCCGAGCCGGTCCGTTCGCGCAGGGCGTCGGGGGTGTCGTCGGCGAGGATCCCGCCCTCGCGCATCAGCAGGAGCCGGTGGCAGCGCTCGGCCTCGTCCATGACGTGGGAGGAGACGAGCAGGGTCGTGCCGCGCTCCTGCGCGATGGAGTGGAACAGGCTCCACAGGTCGCGGCGCAGGACGGGGTCGAGGCCGACGGTGGGTTCGTCGAGGACGAGGAGTTCCGGGGCCCCGAGGAGGGCGACGGCGAGCGAGACGCGGCTGCGCTGGCCGCCGGAGAGGTTGCCGGCGAGGGAGTCGGCGTGGGAGGTGAGGTCGACGTCGGCGATGACGCGGGTGACGTCCGCGTGACGGCGTTCGGCGGCGGCCCGGCCCGGGTCGAGGATCGCGGCGAAGTAGTCGAGGTTCTGGCGGACACTCAGGTCGTCGTAGACGGAGGGCGCCTGGGTGACGTAGCCGATGCGGGAGCGCAGGGCGGCGTCGCCCGCGGGGAGGCCGAGGACTTCGAGGGTGCCGCCGACCTTGGCCTGGGTGCCGACGGTCGCGCGCATCAGCGTGGACTTTCCGCAGCCGGAGGGGCCGAGCAGGCCGGTGATCTGGCCGCGGGGGACGGTGAAGTCGAGTCCGTGCAGGACGGTGCGGGTGCCGCGGACGACCGTGAGGCCTTCGGCGCGGACGGCGGGCGGGGAAAGGGACACGGGTGTTCCTGTGGGGTCGGGCGGACGCGGACGAATAATCATCGCGTGATGAATATTCCTCTCGCGGGATACGCGGGTCAAGGGCCGCGCGGTACCGGGGCGGGGGCCGAACGGCGGGGGCCGCCGGGCGTGATCACGTACGGGTTCACGCCCGGGATCGCGGGCTGAATCACGTACGGGATCACGGGCGGGATCCCGGGCGTGATCAGGCCCGGATTCACGGCCGGGATCACGGGCGGATCGCCACCAGCAGTTCCACGACGTAGGTCTCCTCCAGGAACCCTTCCGGGAAGGCCTGGAGGAGGTGGTTCCGTTCCTCGGCGAAGAACGGTGCGGTGGCCTCCTCGTCGAGGATCAGGAACTGCGAGTGGCTGCCGATGTTGGCGAGACGGGTGTCGACCGGGACGCTCCGGCTCCAGCGGACCCGGCGGTGCTCGAAGGAGAGGGTGCCGCTGGGGTCGGCGGCGAGCGAGTGCGCGGGGCGGGCGCCACCGGGACTCCTCTCCGTCCTCATGTCCTTCTCGTCCTTCTCGTCCTTCTCCGCCTTCTCCGCCTTCTCGTCCAGGCCGAGGAAACGCCCTGCGCGCCGGGCCGCCGCCTCGATCCACGGCACGTCGAGCGCCTCGGTGTTCCACCAGAGGGCGAGGGCCCCGCCGGGACGCAGCACGCGCAGGGCCTCCGGCACCGAGCGGCGCGGTTCGGTCCAGTGCCAGGACTGGGCGTAGGTGAGGAGGTCCATGGAGGCGGTCGCGAGGGGCAGGGCGTCGCCGCTGCCCCGGACGATCGGGATGCGGGGGTGGACGCGGCGGAACTCGGCGGCCATGCCCGGGCCGGGCTCCACGGCGAGGACGTCGGCGCCGCGGCCGTGCAGGAGCCCGGTGGAGATGCCGGTGCCGGCGCCCACGTCGGCGGCCCTGATCCCGCTCAGGGACCGGCCCGCGAGTGCTTCGACGGCGTCGAGGAGGGCGGGCGGGTACGAGGGACGGTTGGCGGCGTACTGCGCCGCGACGGCGTCGAAGGAACGGGCCCGTGCGGCGTACCGGTCGGCTCCGGAAGGAGCGGAGGGGGTGCCGGGGGTGGTGCCGTGAGAGGGCGACGAGGAAGGCGTCATGGGGTCATGATCGCGGGCGGTGGGGGGCCGGGACAGGGGGTTTTCTGCCGCGGCGGACGGGGGGTGGCGAGCGGCGGTAGGGGGTGGCGAGCGGCGGTCGGCCCGGGTCAGCCCCGGCCCGGGATCGTCACCCGGCCCTGGTCAGGCGCGGCGGCGGCGCTTCGCGGGGTTGCCGGCGCGGCGCGTGGTGCGGCGGATGTACTGCTCCTTCGCCGTCTCGTACTCCTCGCGATGGAGCTTCTCCCCCGGGGCCTCGAAGAAGGAGCGGAGGGAGTAGGCGAGGAGGGAGCCGACGAAACCGATCGTGAGGAGACCGCGCAGCTTGGCCCTGCGTTCGGGATCGGGACGCTTGGAGAAGGACTCCCAGGTGTGGCCGAAGGCGAGCGCGGTGCACACCGCGAACATCACCACGACCATGACGGTCACGAGGGTGCCCACGTTCCCGATGGTCAGGCCCTGGTAGGCGAAGCGGAGCACGAAGCAGGAGGCCACCGCCGCGAGCGGCGAGCCGACGGCCACGCCGATCCGGCGGGCGGTGTAGCCGCCGTCGTGCTCCACCCAGGTCGTCCCGAAGAACCGCAGGGGCTCGGGCTGGGGCCCCGCGGGAGTGCCGGTTCCGGTGCTGGTCTCGTCGCTCACCCGACGATTATCGCCCGGCCTGGAGCCCGGCCCGCCGCCGCGGGTGCCCGGGGCTCAGGGAGTGGTCAGGAACACTTGGCGGCGACGTAGCCGTCGCTGCCGGTCTGGACGTAGGCGTCGGAGACGAACTGGCCGTTGGCGATGTTGTCCCAGATGGTCGAGGTCCCGTACGGGCCGGTGACGGACTCTCCCTGGCACTGGCAGCGGATGGGGATGCTCGATCCGGCCGACAGCGTGCGGACGACCGGGTAGTGGGTGCCGGGGCCGCTGCGCACGTTGACGTTGTGCCCCGGCGCGAGCGGATAGGTGCGGATCGTCGCGGCGGCGAGCGGTTCCGCTTCCGCGGTCTCCGCCGAGTCCGTGATGACGACGTCTTCCCTGGCCATGTCGATCTCCCCCGTGGATGGATTCGCGCCAGAAACGCGGCGCGCGCCGAGGCTAGCAAGCCGCCGGGGTTTCGTACGAAGGATCGACTAGGCTCTGCGCGTCGCGCATGCGGTCGATCCCACGGGGGTGAGTGATGCCGCCACAGCGCAGCACCGGTACGGACTCGGAAGCGGAACATCCGCGCTACGCCGGGCAGTACCTGCTGGAGGCGAGACTGGGCTCCGGTGGCATGGGAATCGTGCATCTGGCGCGTTCCGCCTCCGGGTTGCGGCTGGCCGTCAAGGTCGTACACGCCGAGTTCTCTCAGGACCCCGAGTTCCGGGGGCGGTTCCGTCAGGAGGTCGCGGCCGCGCGCCGGGTCAGCGGTGCCTTCACCGCGCCCGTGGTGGACGCCGACCCGGACGCCGAACACCCGTGGATGGCAACGCTGTTCATCCCGGGGCCGACCCTCGCCGAACACGTGAAGCGGAGCGGCGCGCTGCCCACGGACCGGCTGCGCCATCTGATGGCCGGGCTCGCCGAGGCCCTGCGGGACATTCACCGGGCCGGGGTCGTGCACCGCGACCTCAAGCCCAGCAACGTCCTGCTGGCGGACGACGGACCGAAGGTCATCGACTTCGGCATCTCGCGCCCCGCCGACAGTGAACTGCGTACGGAGACGGGCAAGTTGATCGGCACGCCGCCGTTCATGGCGCCGGAGCAGTTCAGCAGGCCGCGGCACGTGGGACCGGCGGCGGACGTGTTCGCCCTCGGGTCGGTGATCGTGCACGCGGCCACCGGGAGCGGGCCCTTCGACTCGGACAGCCCCTATCTGGTCGCCTACCAAGTCGTGCACGACGAGCCCGACTTGACCGGCGTGCCGGAGGAACTGCTCGACCTGGTCTCCCGCTGCCTCGCCAAGGAGCCCGAGGACCGGCCCACCCCGGACGAGCTGATGACCGCGCTGCGCTCGGTCTCGGCCTCGTACGAGACCCGTGCCTTCATCCCCGAACAGCGCACCGGGGAAAGGGATTCGGCGCCTCCCGCGCGGAAGGCGGTCCCGCGGCCACGGCACGAGCGCCCGGAGGGCTCGGAGGATCTCACCCACGCGGCCGCCGGGAAGCGGGACGGCCGGCGGCGACGGCGGCTGTTCGCCGCTCTCGCCGTGGCGGGACTCGTCGTCGCCGTCGTCGCGGCCGGCGCCTTGACGCGGTTCGGCGGGACGAAGGCCCCGGTGGCGGAGAAGCGTGTGGCGCAGCCGTCGAAGAGCGACGGCTTCGCACCGTGGGAGGTGAACCCGGCCGCGGCCGGTACGAAGGCCACGGGCCAGCCTCGCTGCGCGTACGACGCGCACCGGCTGTACTGCGTGCGGCCCGGCACGCTGGCCGTGGCCGTCGACGCCACGAACGGCAGGGTGCTGTGGTCACGGCCGGACCCTGGAGCGCGAAGCGCCGACGTACCGCCCGCGCCGGTTCTGTCGGGCGGGCTGCTCCATGTCCTCGGCCGGGGCGGGCACCGGCTGACGGCGCTGGATCCGGCCACGGGAAAGACCCGCTGGGACCGTGACACCACCCGCTACGAGGGCGGGATCGCCCACGCCGGTGCCGTCGTCCTGCTCACCGGTCGCGACGCACGGGTCACGGCGCTCGACGCGGCGACCGGACGGACGCTGTGGCAGCACACCCTCGCGGGGGTGGCGTCGCCGAGGTTCGCCGCGTACGGGGACGGGCTCGCGTACGCCGTCTCGCCGGCCGGGAGCCGGACCCGGGTGGTCGCGGTCGATCCCGGGACCGGCGCCGTGCGGTGGCGACGGGATCTGGACCACGGACTGAATCTCGTGCAGGCCCGGGCCGGGGTGCTCTGGTTCACCGCCACGGACGACCAGCAGTACACCGAAGCCGTCGTGCGCTACGACGTCGCCGGCCGGACGACCCGACGCGTCAAGCTGCCCGTGGCGCTCCCCGGAGTGCAAGCGGCCGTGAGCGGGGACACGGCGTACCTGCTGGCCGACGGCGGAACGCTGGTGGCAGTGAGCGCCCGGACCTCGGCGCAGCTGTGGCGGCTGGAGACGTCCGTCAGCTGGTCGTCGGCTCCCGTGCTGGCCGGCGGCCGGCTGTATCTGAGCGCCTTGGACGGGCGGCTCCTCGCGGTCGACACCGCACGTGGCGTGCTGCTCGGCCAGACCAAGGCGCGCCTGGGCGGAAGCCGGGGTTCGCTGGCCGACGTGCTCCCGGCCCCCCTCACCACCGGCACCCACGTCTACGCCACCGCCCCCGACGGCACCCTCTTCGCGGTCGACGGGCGGGATCCCTCGGGGTGGTGAGACGTGAAGGGGGCCGCCCCGGCTGGGACGGCCCCCTTCAACGCAGTCTCGGCGGCCCGGCGGGGCCGGGCGGGCTAGCCCAGCTTCGAGACGTCCCGCACCGCGCCCTTGTCCGCGCTCGTCGCCATCGCCGCGTAGGCGCGAAGGGCGGCCGAGACCTTGCGCTCGCGGTTCGCGGGGGCGTAGACGCCGTTCAGGGCCTCGCGGCGGGTCGCCAACTCCTCGTCGGTCACGAGCAGTTCGATGGAGCGGTTGGGGATGTCGATGCGGATGCGGTCGCCGTCGCGGACGAGCGCGATGGTGCCGCCGGACGCGGCCTCCGGGGAGGCGTGGCCGATCGACAGGCCCGAAGTGCCGCCGGAGAAGCGGCCGTCGGTGATCAGGGCGCAGGTCTTGCCGAGGCCGCGGCCCTTGAGGAAGGACGTCGGGTAGAGCATCTCCTGCATGCCGGGGCCGCCCTTGGGGCCCTCGTAGCGGATGACGACGACGTCGCCGTGCGTGATCTGCTTCTTGAGGATCTTGTCGACGGCCTCGTCCTGCGACTCGCAGACGACCGCCGGGCCCTCGAAGGTCCAGATGGACTCGTCCACGCCGGCCGTCTTCACGACGCAGCCGTCGACGGCGAGGTTGCCCTTGAGGACCGCCAGGCCGCCGTCCTTGGAGTAGGCGTGCTCGGCGGAGCGGATGCAGCCGCCCTCGGCGTCCTGGTCGAGCGCCTCCCAGCGCTCGGACTGGGAGAAGGCCTCGGAGGAGCGGACGCCGCCGGGGGCCGCGTACCACAGCTCGATCGCCTCGGGGGACGGGGAACCGGCGCGCACGTCCCAGGTCTTCAGCCAGTCCGACAGGGACGGGCTGTGGACGGAGTGGACGTCCTCGTTGAGCAGGCCCGCGCGGTGCAGTTCGCCGAGGAGGGCCGGGATGCCGCCGGCGCGGTGCACGTCCTCCATGTAGTACGTGCGGTCCTTGGCGACGTTCGGGGCGACCTTGGCGAGGCACGGCACCCGGCGCGAGACCTCGTTGATCTCGTCCAGGCCGAAGGGGACGCCCGCCTCCTGGGCGGCGGCCAGCAGGTGCAGGATCGTGTTGGTGGAGCCGCCCATGGCGATGTCGAGGGCCATGGCGTTCTCGAAGGCCGCGTGGGTGGCGATGTTGCGCGGCAGGACGGACTCGTCGTCCTGGTCGTAGTAGCGGCGCGTGATCTCGACGACCGTGCGGGCCGCGTCCTCGTACAGGCCCTTGCGGGCGGTGTGCGTGGCGAGGACCGAGCCGTTGCCGGGCAGGCTCAGGCCGATGGCCTCGGTCAGGCAGTTCATCGAGTTGGCGGTGAACATGCCGGAACAGGAGCCGCAGGTCGGACAGGCGTTCTCCTCGATACGGAGGATGTCCTCGTCCGAGATCTTGTCGTTCACGGCGTCGGAGATCGCGTCGACGAGGTCGAGGGTGCGGACCGTGCCGTCGACCAGGGTGGCGCGGCCGGACTCCATCGGGCCGCCGGAGACGAAGACCGTCGGGATGTTCAGGCGCAGGGCGGCCATGAGCATGCCCGGCGTGATCTTGTCGCAGTTCGAGATGCAGATCAGGGCGTCGGCGCAGTGGGCCTCCACCATGTACTCGACCGAGTCCGCGATCAGGTCGCGGGAGGGCAGGGAGTACAGCATGCCGCCGTGGCCCATCGCGATGCCGTCGTCGACGGCGATCGTGTTGAACTCGCGGGCGATGCCGCCGGCGGCCGTGATGGCCTCGCTGACGATCCGGCCGACGGGCTGGAGGTGGGTGTGACCGGGCACGAACTCCGTGAAGGAGTTGGCGACCGCGATGATCGGCTTCCGTCCGATGTCCGCGCCGGGTACACCGGAGGCGCGCATAAGGGCGCGTGCGCCCGCCATGTTGCGGCCGTGGGTGACTGTGCGGGACCTCAGCTCGGGCATCGTCGCTCGCTCCTTCGGAGAGTTAAATCTGAAGTCGAGCGTACGCCGGTGCTCCAGGATCCGGACAGGGCGTCCGCATCCCGGAACACACGTCTCGCCCAGCGGCTGTCCGCGCACGGCGTCCGCGCAGGTCGGCGGGGTGCACCGGGGAACCACGGCGCCGCTCGCTCATGGGTTCGGCGGGTGCCGCGCGGGCTCGCCGGGTGCGCCGCTCGGGTTCGGAGTGTGCGCCGCGCGGGTTCGGCGGAGCCTCAGGGGTTCGTCAGGTGGCCCTGGACCACGGGTGCCACCCTGGCCACGATGCGTTCCAGGTCCACCGAGGCCAGCGGCTCGACCTTGATCACGTAGCGCAGCATCGCGACGCCGACCAGCTGGGCCGCCGCGAGTTCCGCGCGCAGCTCGGCGTCCGGGGCGTCCAGCCGGCCCGCGACGCGGCGCAGCAGCTGGGCGGCGACGAGCCGGCGGAAGACGGCGGCCGCGGTGTCGTTGTTCACCGCGGAACGGACGATCGCCAGCAGCGGGGTGCGGCTCCTGGGGTTCTCCCAGATGCCGAGGACGAAGCGGGTCAGACGTTCGCCGACGTCGTCGAGCGGACCGTCGACGATCTTCTCGGGCGCGTCGAGCGCGGGGGCGAAGGCGACCTCGATGGCCGCCTCGAAGACCCGCTCCTTGGTGCCGAAGTAGTGGTGCACGAGGGCCGGGTCCACGCCGGCGGACTTGGCGATGCCGCGGATGGACGTCTTCTCGTAGCCGCGCTCGGAGAACTCCTCGCGGGCCGCCTCCAGGATGCGGTCGCGGGTGGCGGGGCCCGCCTCCGTCTGGGTACGGGTGGGGCGTCCCCGGCCGCGGCGGGGGGCGGCGTCCGTCATCCGCGGGGGACCTTCACGGCCGAGGCGAGGTGGAGCCGGGTGTAGGCGAGGGCCTCGGCGAGGTCGGCCTCGCGCTCCGCGCTGGACATCGCCCGGCGGGTGTTGACCTCGATGACGACGTGGCCGTCGAAGCCGGAGAGCGCGAGGCGGTCCAGGAGTTCGGCGCAGGGCTGGGTGCCGCGGCCCGGGACCAGGTGCTCGTCCTTGTTGGAGCCGTTGCCGTCGGCGAGGTGGACGTGTCCGAGGCGGTCGCCCATGCGGTCGATCATCTGGAGGGCGTCGGTGCGGGCGGTCGCGGTGTGGCTGAGGTCGATCGTGAAGTGGCGGTAGTCGTCCTTCGTCACGTCCCAGTCGGGGGCGTACGCGAGCATCTCGCGGTCGCGGTAGCGCCAGGGGTACATGTTCTCGACGGCGAACCGTACGTCCGTCTCGTCGGCCATGCGCCAGATCCCGGAGACGAAGTCACGGGCGTACTGGCGCTGCCAGCGGAACGGGGGGTGGACCACGACGGTGCTCGCGCCGAGCTTCTCGGCGGCGGCCTTCGCGCGCTGGAGCTTGGTCCAGGGGTCGGTGGACCAGACGCGCTGGGTGATCAGCAGGCAGGGCGCGTGAACCGCGAGGATCGGTACGCGGTGGTAGTCGCTGAGGCGGCGCAGTGCGTCGATGTCCTGGCTGACGGGGTCGGTCCACACCATGACCTCGACGCCGTCGTACCCGAGGCGTGCGGCGATCTCGAAGGCCGTCGCGGTCGACTCCGGGTAGACGGAGGCCGTGGACAGGGCGACCTTCGCATCCGGGATGCGCACCACTGGTTCTGCCACGAGGGACAGCGTACGGGGTGCATCAGGGGGGTGACCGGGGCGCCCACTCGCCGTGGGGGGCGGGGGGTGTGGGCGGCTTTCCCTTGTAGGGGGCTGAGCGCGCCGTTCCCCGCGCCCCCTTCGGGGCGGCTGGGCCCACGGGCGTTCCAAGGGGCCCAGGGGCGGGGCGCCCACTCGCCGTGGGGGGCAGGGGGTGTGGGCGGCTTTCCCTTGCGGGGGGCTGAGCGCGCCGTTCCCCGCGCCCCTTTCGGGGGCGACTGGGCCCTGACCTACTCCGATTCCATCTGGTCCAGGCGGCGGAGGATTACTCCCTCTCGTAGGGCCCAGGGGCAGATTTCCAGGGTTTCCACGCCGAAGAGGTCCATCGCGGCCTCGGCGACCAGGGCGCCGGCGAGGAGCTGGCCGGAGCGGCCCGGGGAGACGCCCGGGAGCGCGGCCCGCTCGTCGGCCGTCATGGACGCGAGGCGGGGGACCCAGTCCTCCAGGGAGCGGCGCTTGAGCTCGCGCTGGACGTACAGGCCGTCGGTGGAGCGGGCCGCGCCGGCGATCCGGGCGAGCTGCTTGAAGGTCTTGGAGGTGGCGACCACATGGTCCGGTGCGCCGAACCGGGCGAACTCCCCGACCGTCCGGGCGATCTGGGCCCGCACGTGCCGGCGCAGCGCCCGCACGGCCGCCGGGTCCGCCGGGTCGGTGGGCAGCCAGCCCGCGGTGAGCCGGCCTGCGCCGAGCGGCAGCGACACGGCCGCGTCCGGCTCCTCGTCCATGCCGTACGCGATCTCCAGGGAGCCGCCGCCGATGTCGAGGACGAGCAGCTTGCCCGCGGACCAGCCGAACCAGCGGCGGGCCGCCAGGAAGGTGAGCCGTGCCTCCTCGGCGCCGGTGAGGACCTGGAGCTCGACGTCGGTCTCGGCCTGGACCCGGGCGAGGACCTCGTCGGCGTTGCGCGCCTCGCGCACGGCGGAGGTGGCGAACGGCAGCAGGGCCTCGACGCCCTTGTCCTCGGCGGCCTCCAGGGCGTCGTGGACCGTCTCGATGAGTTTGTCGATGCCGTCGGGGCCGATCGCCCCGCTCTCGTCGAGCAGTTGGGCGAGCCGCAGTTCGGCCTTGTGCGAGTGCGCGGGAAGCGGGCGGGCACCGGGGTGGGCGTCGACCACCAGCAGATGCACCGTGTTCGAACCCACGTCGAGGACACCGAGTCTCATGTACGGAACGCTACTGCCAGCAGGGCCGTTCCCGTGGGGCGGGGCGAAAGCCCACGTCGAACGGTGACCTGCCCGCCTCCGCCGGGGCGTCCCCGGAGGGGGCGGAAGCGACTTACCCTGGACGCGTGCCAAAGACGAAAAAGGCGAAGTCCGACAAATCGGCCACGGGCTCCGCGCAGGCGAAGGCCCCCAAGTCCAGGAAGCCCGTGAACAAGGGCGACGAGAAGGGACTCGACTTCGCCCGCGCGTGGGTGGAGTTCCCCGATCCCGCCGATGACGAGCAGGTCTTCCGCTGCGATCTGACCTGGCTGACCTCCCGGTGGAACTGCATCTTCGGGAGCGGCTGCCAGGGCATCCAGGCGGGCCGCGCCGACGACGGCTGCTGCACCCTCGGGGCCCACTTCTCCGACGAGGACGACGAGAAGCGCGTCGCCGGGCACGTGGCCCGGCTCACCCCGGAGATCTGGCAGCACCACGACGTGGGCGTGGAGACCGGCTGGGTGTCCAAGGACGAGGACGGCGACCGCCAGACCCGCCCGTACGAGGGGTCCTGCATCTTCCAGAACCGTCCCGGCTTCCCCGGCGGCGCGGGCTGCTCGCTGCACATCCTGGCCGTCAAGGAGGGACGCGAGCCCCTGGAGACCAAGCCGGACGTCTGCTGGCAGCTGCCCGTGCGGCGTACGTACGAGTGGATCGACCGGCCGGACGACACCCGGGTGCTCCAGGTCTCCATCGGCGAGTACGACCGCCGCGGCTGGGGTCCGGGCGGGCACGACCTGCACTGGTGGTGCACCTCGGCGACCTCGGCGCACGGTGCCGGCGAGCCGGTGTACGTCTCGTACCGGCCGGAGCTGATCGAGCTCATGGGCCAGGCGGGATACGACCGTCTGGTCCAGCTGTGCGAGGAGCGGCTGGCCTCGCAGCTGCCGCTGCTGGCGCCGCACCCCGCGGATCCCGTGGACTGATCCCGCGACGGGGAAGGCCCGGGTGCCGTGGTCCCGTACGGCGGCTGGGCCCGGGGTTCAGGGCCTGTCCGTCCCCGGGTCGCCGCCGTCGCCGGGCGGGGCCGAGGAGGTGCCCGGGTCCGGGGACGACGGGTCGGTGGCGGTGTCCGTCGGCGTCGGGTCGGGCGGGGTCGGCGACGGGTCCGGGCTGGGCGTCGCGGCCGGGCTGGAAACCCCTCCCGAGGGGGTCGGGGCGCTCGCGGAGGGATCCGGCCTCCCGCCGGGACGGGTCGGGCCCGCCTTCCCGTACCCGGTGATCGTGACCACCGCGCCCGCCGGGGCGACCGCCACCCGCGCCGTCCAGTGGCCCGCCGGCTCGCGCAGATGGTCGACGTACACCTTGACCGTGAGCGACGCGCCCGGGTCGAGCGTTCCCGAGGACTGGCTGAGGTAGAGCCAGGACACGCCCGTGCGCGCGGACCAGCGGACCGGGGAGCTGCCGGACGCGGTCAGCGTCACCAGGGTCGTGTCGCCGCTGGTCCGTGCCGCCACCGACAGATGTCCCGGGGTGGTCCCGCGGGCGCTGACGACCTCGACGGAGACGTCCGAGGCGCCGCCCTTGCCGAAGCCGGAGCCGGGTCCCGCGCTGGCGTTCCCCGCGTTCTCGTAGCCGCCCGTCTGCCCGCCGTTCAGGCCCTCGGAGTCCTGGGCCCCGCTGGTGCTGGCCGGGCGGCCGTCCACGCCCTCGCCGGTCAGGGGCGCGCCCCGGTACGCGGCCCACAGGGCGAGGACGGGGGCGGCGACGACGGTGGCGACGATGGTCGTCGTGACGGCACGCGCGCGCAGACGGTCTCTTCGGGCGGCGTGGTCCTTGGGGTCCATCGGGAAGCCGCGCCGGTCGAACCGGGGGGCGCTGCCCCGCGCGCGCGGGGAGTGCGCCATCGCCGTGTGAAGGGCCGCGTGCGGGGCCCGGAGCACGGGAAGCGCCGCGGGCGTCACGCTGGTGCCGGGCCAGGCGCCGGGGACCGCGCGTTCGGCGGTACGGCGGCAGCGCGGACAGTCGTCGACGTGCCGGACCAGCTCGGCGCGCAGGGTGGTGCTCAGGACGAGCAGGCTGTCGCCGGTGAGCCTGGCCACGCTGGGGCAGGCGCCGGTCTCCACGACGGCGAGCGCCGCGCGGGTGCGTTCGACCTCGCAGGCGGCGGAGGCGAGCAGCTCGCGGGCCACGGCCAGGTCCATGCCGAGGACGGCGGCGACCTCGTGGGCGGCGAGCTGGTGGCGCACCGCGAGTTCCAGCGCCTCGCGCTGTTCCGGGCTGGTGCCGGCGGCCTCGGGCCAGGCCAGCAGGCTCAGTTCGCGGCGCCGGTGGTCCTGGACCTCCTCGGACACGGGAACGGCGCTCAGCGCCTCGGCCGCGCGCCGGTCGGCGGCTGCCTTGAGCGCCCTGCCGGGGGCCGCCGCGTCACGGGACCCGCCCGGGGCTCCCGCGGGGCCGCTCCCCCGGGGTGCGGAGCGCCCGGTGGCGTGGGCCGCCTGCCGCTTGCGCCGGGCCTCGGTGAGCTTGCGCAGACAGGACCAGCGGGCGAGCGCGTAGAGCCAGGCCCTGCGGTCGCCGGCGGCCTCCGGGCCGCGCGGGCCGCGCCGCTCGGCGAGCGCGAGGGCGTCGCCGAGGGCGGCGGTGGCCGCGTCGTGGTCGCACAGCACGGACAGGCAGTAGGTGAACAGGCCGTCCAGATAGGGCTCGTAACGCGCGGGGGGACGCTCGACCAGCGTGCGCGGGGTCGCGCCGCGGGGCACGGCCGCCCGCTTGCGCGCGGTTCCGTGCGCCCGGTGTGCGCCGGTGGTGTGCGTTGAGGTCTCCGGACTGCTGCTCATCACCCGTGCGACCGTAGGTGCCCGGGGCCAGCGCCTTCCTCCCCCTTGAGCACATTTAATCCGTACGGGTGAAACGATCCCTCATAAGAGGACAGGAACCTCCGACCCCTGGCCTGGGCCGTCACCGGCCGCTATGGCACTCCATGGCAGATGGGACGGCTCCGGGCCCGCGCGGGGCCCGGTCGCGCGGGGGTGGGAAGGGGGCACGGGGGCTCTCGGGCGCGGCCGAAACCAGGGCGAGGGCGCGGCTGGGGCAGGGACGGAGCCAGGGCGAGGACGGGCCGGAGACGGCCCGGGCGGGGGTGGCGGAGCCGGGGCGGGGCGGGGTCGTACCGGCGCGTGCCGGGTTGTCAGTGGGTCCGGCTACGGTTCGGTCATGGCTGCCCGTACGAAATCCGCGAAGGACCGGCCGTCCTACCGCTGCACCGAGTGCGGCTGGCAGACGGCCAAATGGCTCGGCCGCTGCGCCGAGTGCCAGGCATGGGGGACGGTCGAGGAGTACGGCGCGCCCGCCGTGCGCACGACCGCGCCGGGCCGGGTCACCACCTCCGCGCTGCCCATCGGGCAGGTCGACGCCCGTCAGGCCGCCGCCCGCAGCACTGGCGTGCCCGAGCTGGACCGTGTCCTCGGCGGGGGTCTCGTCCCCGGGGCCGTCGTCCTCGTCGCGGGCGAGCCAGGCGTCGGCAAGTCCACGCTGCTGCTGGACGTGGCCGCCAAGTCGGCGAGTGACGAACACCGCACCCTGTATGTGACGGGCGAGGAGTCGGCGAGCCAGGTGCGGCTGCGCGCAGACCGCATCAAGGCGATCGACGACCACCTCTATCTCGCCGCGGAGACCGATCTGGCGGCGGTCCTCGGCCACTTGGACGCGGTGAAGCCCTCGCTGCTCATCCTGGACTCCGTGCAGACCGTGGCCTCCCCGGAGATCGACGGCGCGCCCGGTGGCATGGCGCAGGTCCGCGAGGTGGCGGGCGCGCTCATCCGCGCCTCCAAGGAGCGCGGCATGTCCACCCTGCTCGTGGGCCATGTCACCAAGGACGGGGCGATCGCGGGCCCCCGGCTGCTGGAACACCTCGTGGACGTCGTCCTGTCCTTCGAAGGCGACCGGCACGCGCGCCTCCGGCTGGTGCGCGGGGTCAAGAACCGCTACGGGACGACGGACGAGGTCGGCTGCTTCGAGCTGCACGACGAGGGCATCACCGGGCTCGCCGACCCGTCGGGGCTCTTCCTCACCCGCCGTGCCGAGCCCGTCCCCGGCACCTGTCTGACCGTCACGCTGGAGGGCCGCCGTCCCCTGGTCGCCGAGGTCCAGGCGCTCACGGTGGACTCCCAGATCCCCTCCCCGCGCCGGACGACCTCCGGTCTGGAGACCTCCCGCGTCTCGATGATGCTCGCCGTCCTGGAGCAGCGGGGCCGGATCAGCGCCCTCGGGAAGCGGGACATCTACTCCGCGACGGTCGGCGGCGTGAAGCTCTCCGAGCCGGCCGCGGACCTCGCCGTCGCGCTCGCCCTGGCGTCCGCCGCCAGTGACATCCCGCTGCCCAAGAACCTCGTGGCGATCGGCGAGGTGGGGCTCGCGGGCGAGGTCAGACGGGTCACGGGGGTCCAGCGCAGGCTGGCCGAGGCCCACCGGCTGGGCTTCACGCACGCCCTCGTACCCAGCGATCCGGGCAAGGTCCCGGCAGGGATGAAGGTCCTGGAAGTGGCCGACATCGGCGCCGCTCTGAGTGTCCTTCCTCGCTCGCGTCGCAGAGAGGCCCCACGGGACGAGGAGCAGCGCCGGTAGACTTTGCCCTGGTCTCGCCCGTCCGTACGAAACGAGGGCGACCGAAAACCTGCGACCGGAGGAGTGCAGTGGCAGCCAACGACCGGGCAGCAGCTCCCGGAAAGTCCGGCGGGAGCTCCGGTGCCGATGGCCTGATGCGCGCCTCACTGAGCGCCGTGGCACCCGGCACGGCACTGCGCGACGGGCTCGAGCGGATCCTCCGGGGCAATACGGGCGGACTCATCGTGCTCGGCTCCGACAAGACCGTCGAAGCGATGTGCACGGGTGGATTCGTCCTGGATGTCGAGTTCACCGCGACCCGGCTGCGCGAGCTGTGCAAGCTCGACGGCGGCATCGTGCTCGACAAGGACATCACCAAGATCCTCCGGGCCGGTGTGCAGCTCGTGCCCGACCCGACGATCCCGACGGAGGAGACGGGCACCCGGCACCGCACGGCGGACCGGGTGAGCAAGCAGGTCGGCTTCCCCGTGGTCTCGGTCTCGCAGTCGATGCGCCTGATCGCGCTGTACGTGGACGGGCACCGCCGGGTCCTGGAGGACTCGGCCGCGATCCTCTCCCGCGCCAACCAGGCCCTCGCGACCCTGGAGCGCTACAAGCTGCGCCTGGACGAGGTCGCGGGCACGCTGTCGGCGCTGGAGATCGAAGACCTGGTCACCGTGCGGGACGTCTCCGCGGTCGCCCAGCGGCTGGAGATGGTGCGCCGCATCGCCACCGAGATCGCCGAGTACGTGGTGGAGCTGGGCACGGACGGACGTCTGCTGACCCTCCAGCTCGACGAGCTGATCGCCGGCGTCGAGCCCGACCGCGAGCTGGTCGTCCGGGACTACGTTCCCGAGCCGACCGCCAAGCGTTCCCGCACGGTCGACGAGGCACTGTTCGAGCTGGACGCGCTGAGCCATGCCGAGCTTCTCGAACTGTCCACGGTGGCCAAGGCGTTGGGATACACCGGCTCCCCCGAGGCACTGGACTCCGCGGTCTCTCCGCGCGGTTTCCGTCTGCTCGCCAAGGTGCCGCGTCTGCCGGGCGCGATCATCGACCGGCTCGTGGAGCACTTCGGCGGGCTCCAGAAGCTGCTCGCCGCGAGCGTGGACGACCTCCAGACGGTCGACGGCGTGGGCGAGGCGCGGGCGCGCAGCGTCCGCGAGGGCCTGTCCCGTCTCGCGGAGTCGTCGATCCTGGAGCGTTACGTCTAGGTCCTGTCCGGTTCCGGGAGCCGGGGCGTCGTACCCGGAGGCCGGGGGTGCTCCCCGGCCGGGGTGCCCGGCCCTGGGACGGGCAGTGCCCGGACGGGCCGGGGCTCAGTCCTTGGACAGGACGAACGACGTCTGCGCCTTCGCCAGTCCCGGCGCCTTCGCCTCGACCAGGTAGGTGCCGGCGGGGGCCGACCCCGAGGGGGGCGTGGCGCACGAGGGGGCTCCGGGCTTGCGGTCCCACTTCACCGTGTGGACGGTCTGGTCGTGGGCCGGTACGCGGAAGAGGATGCCAGCGGGGTCCTTCGGGCAGTCGTCGGAGGCCCAGATGTCCTTGTCGCTCCCGGACTGAGTGATCGTCAGAACCGTGCTCTTCGGGCCGAGATCGACCTTGCAGTCGCTGCCCGAGGTGTTCTTGGCGACGATCTGGATCTCGGGCTGCTCTCCGGGCGCGTAGCTGTTGTGCACGCTCTTGAGCGTCAACTTCACATCGCCCGGGGTGCAGTTGGGGACGGTGGAGCCGGCCGGGAGCCGGTCGGCCGCCCCGCCGCCGTTCTTGGCCCCGTCGTCGGAACCGCCTCCGGCGCTCCCGCCGGACGCGGTGGAGCCGTCGCCCGAGGAGTCGCCGCCGGAACCGTCACCGGTGCCGTCCGACCCTCCGCCGCCGTCGCTCCCGCCACCGCCTGAGCCGCCGCCGTTGTCACCGCCGCCGCCCGACTCGTCGCGTCCGCCCGGGTGTTGACTGATCGCGGGGCCCGTACCCGAGGGCCCGGGCGTGATCGAGGAGGCGGGATTCTTGCCGTTCGACCCGCCGGCGGTGTTGTGTCCGCCGCCGCCTCCGGTGCCGACCACCCAGACGGTGAGCAGCGCCAACAGCCCTAGTACGGACAGCAGAACGGCCCTCCGACGCCAGTAGATGGTGGAGGGTAGCGGCCCGACCGGATTGCGCAGAGATCCCACGGCGCAAACTCTACGAGAGATCGGCCGGGCGGCAGGCCCCACCCGCCGCCCCGGCGGCAACTTTTCCGGATCATCATCCAGGCGGACATCCATTCCGGCATCCGCACGGCCGCCGGATGCGGTCTTTCACCACCGCCCGCCCCCGGAGTCGTCCCCGTATCCCCACCGCCGCATGGCAGGATCGACATCGTCATGACTGCACCCACCAAGCCCACCGGGCCCCTCCGCAACGCCCCCGGCGAGGACCTCCACATCCCCGTCATCGCCTGGTTCGACGAGCACGCCCGGGATCTGCCCTGGCGGCATCCCGACGCCGGCGCCTGGGCGGTGATGGTCAGCGAGTTCATGCTCCAGCAGACGCCGGTCAACCGCGTCCTGCCGGTGTACGAGCAGTGGCTGGCCCGCTGGCCGCGCCCCGCCGACCTGGCGCAGGACGCGCCCGGCGAGGCCGTCCGGGCCTGGGGGCGGCTCGGCTACCCGCGCCGCGCCCTGCGTCTGCACGGCGCCGCGGTTGCCATAACGGAACGGCACGGCGGCGACGTACCGACGGATCACGCGCAGTTGCTGGCCCTGCCCGGCATCGGGGAGTACACGGCGGCGGCGGTCGCCTCGTTCGCGTACGGCCAGCGCCATCCCGTGCTGGACACGAACGTCCGCCGGGTCTTCGCCCGTGCCGTCACCGGTGTGCAGTACCCGCCGAACGCCACCACCGCCGCCGAGCGCAGGCTCGCCCGGGCGCTGCTGCCCGAGGGCGAGGGCACGGCGGCCCGCTGGGCCGCGGCCTCCATGGAGCTCGGCGCGCTGGTCTGCACGGCGAGGAACGAGACGTGCCACCGCTGTCCGATCGCCGACCGGTGCGCCTGGCGGCTGGCCGGCAAGCCCGAGCACGACGGGCCGCCGCGCAAGGGCCAGACGTACGCGGGCACGGACCGCCAGGTGCGCGGCAAGCTGCTGGCCGTCCTGCGGGAGGCGCACGCGCCCGTTCCGCAGAGCGCGCTCGACCGGGTGTGGGACGAACCGGTGCAGCGGGGGCGGGCGCTGGACGGACTCGTCGCCGACGGTCTGGTCGAACCGCTTCCCGGCGGTCTGTATCGACTGCCTCTCACCTAGCGCAGACGTCATAACCGGATCAACCGGGACATAGGACCACCTCCCTTTACCCCGAACTGACAGCCGTTACACAACCGACGGACAGCCGAGTGCTGGCCGCAGGCTGTCTCGGACAACCCCGTGACAACGCGTCCGTAGCTTCAGTGCCGTACCGCAAGGAGGTGCCGCCCGACCGGCGGCGACCGAGCGGCGGTTCGCAGGCAACGGACAACCGGCAGCAAGCGGGTCGGAAACGGGGACGGAGGCGGTTGATCATGGCGCACGGCGAGGTGCTCGAATTCGAGGAGTACGTCCGCACTCGGCAGGACGCGCTGCTGCGCAGTGCCCGCCGCCTGGTCCCCGACCCGGTGGACGCCCAGGACCTGCTCCAGACCGCGCTGGTCCGGACGTACGGCCGCTGGGAGGGCATCGCGGACAAACGTCTCGCCGACGCCTATCTGCGCCGGGTGATGATCAATACGCGGACCGAGTGGTGGCGGGCCCGCAAGCTCGAAGAGGTGCCCACCGAGCAGCTGCCGGACGCGTGCGTGGAGGACGCCACCGAGCAGCACGCCGACCGCGCGCTGCTGATGGACATCATGAAGGTCCTGGCACCCAAGCAGCGCAGTGTCGTGGTGCTGCGACACTGGGAGCAGATGTCCACCGAGGAGACGGCCGCCGCGCTCGGCATGTCGGCCGGAACGGTCAAGAGCACGCTGCACCGGGCGCTGGCCCGGCTCCGCGAGGAGCTGGAGAGCCGCGACCTGGACGCCCGCGCGCTCGAACGTGAGGAGCGGGAGCGTTGCGCGGCCTAGGAGTCCGGGCCAGAACGGCCCTGAAGGCGGGGAGTTCGGCGGTGGCCGCGCTCGCCGCCCTCGGCCTTTTCCTGACCGCGTGCGCCACCGGCGGCACCGGTGCCCGTGACGAGGGGCCGGCGGGCACGGACGGAGTCGCCAAGGGCAGCATCAAGCCCGTCGTCTCCGGCTCGCCCTCCAAGGCCGCCGAACGCGTGGACGCGGTCAAGATCGTCAAGCAGGACCCGACGGTCAGCGCCGCGGTCAAGCGCGATCTGAAGCCCTGCGTGGCCGACGAGTACCCGGTCGACGTGTCGTACGGGAACCTGACCGGCGGGTCCGCGAACGACGTCGTGATCAACGTGATGACCTGTGCCGACGCCGTGGGTGTCGGCAGCTACGTCTACCGCGAGGAGAACGGCCGGTACCAGAATGTCTTCAAGGCCGAGGAGCCGCCGGTCTACGCCGAGATCGACCGGGGCGATCTGGTGGTCACCCAGCAGCTGTACAAGAAGGGCGACCCGGTGTCGTACCCGTCCAGCGAGGAAGTGATCACCTACGGCTGGTCCTCGACGCGCTTCGTCGAGCAGTCCAGGATCCACAACGACTACAGCAACGCGGTGGGCGGCTCCAACTCGTCCGCCCCGGACGCGAACTGAGAACGGGCGGAGCAGCCGGATGGCAGAGCAGACCCACGTCCTGTTCGTCGAGGACGACGACGTCATCCGCGAGGCGACACAACTCGCCCTGGAGCGCGACGGCTTCGCGGTCACGGCCATGCCCGACGGGCTCTCGGGCCTGGAGGCCTTCCGCGCCGACCGTCCCGACATCGCCCTGCTGGACGTGATGGTCCCCGGGCTCGACGGTGTGTCGCTGTGCCGCCGCATCCGTGACGAGTCGACCGTGCCGGTCATCATGCTGTCCGCGCGCGCCGACTCGATCGACGTCGTGCTCGGCCTGGAGGCCGGCGCCGACGACTATGTGACCAAGCCCTTCGACGGTGCCGTGCTGGTCGCCCGTATCCGCGCGGTGCTGCGCCGGTTCGGGCACGCGAGCGGCGGCGCGGCGGCGGCCGAGGACGCCGCCCCGGTGGAGGG
Organism: Streptomyces sp. NPDC127038; assembly: GCF_042725875.1. Lineage (NCBI taxonomy): Bacteria > Bacillati > Actinomycetota > Actinomycetes > Kitasatosporales > Streptomycetaceae > Streptomyces > Streptomyces sp. NPDC127038. Next base: position 23,351 of record NZ_JBHXDQ010000082.1, read on the forward strand.
CGGAGTGCTCGTCTTCGGCGAGCTGGAGATCGACACCGAGGGCATGGAGGTGACCCGGAGCGGCACGCCGGTGGCGCTGACGCCCACCGAGATGCGGCTGCTCCTGGAGTTCTCGTCCGCGCCGGGGACGGTGCTGAGCCGGGACAAGCTGCTGGAGCGCGTGTGGGACTACGGATGGGGCGGGGACACACGGGTGGTCGACGTCCATGTGCAGCGACTGCGGACGAAGATCGGCCAGGACCGGATCGAGACGGTCCGCGGCTTCGGCTACAAGTTGAAGGCCTGAGGGCGCCGTGCGGGGGATGTTCGGGCGCCCGGCTCCGGGGACGCCCGCGGCCGCGGGGCGGGTACGGATTCCGGGCGGACGCGCGGCAGCGGGGGTCGGTGTGAGAACGGTTTCGCGCGAGGGCGCCGGCACGGGTGCGGGCCGGGGCGAGGTCCTCGGCGGGGGACCCGGCCTCGGCGCGACGAGCGGCAGGGGCAGGGGCCGCGGTATCGGCATCGGCATCGGCATCGACCGGCGCACGGATTCGGGTACGAGCATCCGTACGGGCATCCGCTGGAAGCTCAGTACGGCGATCGCCCTGGTCGGCGCGCTGGTCGCGGTGGCGCTGAGCCTGGTCGTGCACAACGCGGCCCGTGTCTCGATGCTGGACAACTCGCGCGACCTGGCCGACGAGCGCATCCAGCTCGCCGAGCGCATGTACGGGCCGGGCAGGCCGCCGCCGTTCGGGGCGAAGATAGACGATCCCTCCATTCCGTCGGACCTGATGGTGAAGGTCGCGGAGGGACGGCGGGCGACCTACGTCTCCGACAGCCCGAACGGCGTGCCGGACATCTGGGCCGCCGTACCGCTGAGGAACGGCCAGGTGCTGTCCTGGCACGAGCGTTTCACGGACCGCAACGCGGACGTGATGAAGGACCTCGACCAGGCGCTGGTGATCGGCTCGATCGCCGTCGTCTTCGGCGGCAGCGCGCTCGGGGTGCTCATCGGCGGCCAGTTGTCGCGCCGGCTGCGCAAGGCGGCGGCCGCGGCGAACCGGGTGGCCAAGGGCGAGACGGACGTACGGGTACGGGACGCGATCGGCGGTGTCGTGCTCGACGAGACCGACGACCTGGCGCGGGCCGTGGACGCCATGGCCGACGCGCTCCAGCAGCGCATCGAGGCCGAGCGCCGGGTGACCGCCGACATCGCGCACGAGCTGCGCACCCCGGTGACCGGACTGCTCACGGCGGCGGAGCTCCTGCCGCCCGGCCGCCCCACCGAACTCGTCCGCGACCGCGCGCAGGCCATGCGCACCCTCGTCGAGGACGTGCTGGAGGTGGCCAGGCTCGACGGGGCCTCCGAGCGGGCGGAGTTGCAGGACATCATGCTCGGCGAGTTCGTGGCCCGGCGCATCGCCGCCAAGGGCGCGGACGTCGAGGTGCGGGTGGTGCACGAGTCGGAGGTCACGACGGACCCGCGGCGGCTGGAGCGCGTGCTGCTCAACCTCCTCGCGAACGCGGCACGGCACGGCAGACCGCCGATCGAGGTCACCGTCGAGGGCCGGGTCATCCGGGTCCGCGACCACGGGCCGGGCTTCCCCGAGACGCTCCTCGCGGAGGGTCCGAGCCGGTTCCGTACGGGGAGCACCGACCGTGCGGGCGACGGCCACGGCCTCGGTCTCACCATCGCCGCGGGCCAGGCCCGGGTCCTGGGCGCCCGGCTGACCTTCCGCAACGTACGGCCCGTCGGGGCGCCGGGGGGTGTGCCCGCCGAGGGGGCGGTCGCGGTGCTGTGGCTGCCGGAGCACGCACCGACGAACACAGGGAGCTTCCCGATCCTGCCGCCGACGGGGAAGTAGCCCGGGCGGGGGCGGCCGGGGCCTCGGCCCGGGCGGGGCAGCGGGTTAGGGCTATGTCCCAGGCCGGGCAGCGGGTTAGGGCTGTCGAGCTGCGGGCTGCGCATACAGGAGAAGGCCCGGCCCCGTCGGCCGCGCGCGGGAAAGGCCCCCGGCCAGGCCCGGTGCGGGTCGCGTGTACGGGAGAAGGCCCCCGGGGCGGACACGCCGGGGGCCTTCGTCGAGATGCGGTGCGGGTCCGGGTCCGGGCCCGCCCCGGTCAGGTCAGACCGGCTCCGCGAGCGGGACCTGGGGCGCCTCGTCCGGGGCCTCGCCCTCGCCCGGCTTGGACGATCCCGCTCCCTTCAGCGGGACCTCCTTGACGAACACCGCCGCGACCAGCGCGAGCACGGCGACCACGGAACCGAGCAGGAACGCGGAGTGCGTACCGGCGGACACCGCGTGCTGGTAGGCGTCCCGGGCGGCGGCCGGCAGCTTCGCCAGGCTGGCCGCGTCGAGCTGGGCCGACTTCTCGGTCGTCTTGGAGCCGAGCGCCCCGGCCCGCTCGGCCATGACGTCCTGCACCCGGTGGTTGAACAGGGCGCCCATGATGGCGACGCCGAACGACGAACCGAGCGTACGGAAGAGGGTCGTGGACGAGGACGCGACGCCCATGTCCTTCATCTCGACGCTGTTCTGCGCGACGAGCATCGTGATCTGCATCAGGCAGCCCATGCCCGCGCCGAGCACCGCCATGTACAGGCCGGAGGTGAACCGCGTCGTCCCGGTGTCCATCTGCGAGAGCAGGAACAGGCCGCTGATCATCAGCACGCTGCCGACGAGCGGGAAGACCTTGTAGCGGCCGCTGTTGGTGGTGACGCGTCCGGCGACCATCGACACGGCGAGCATGGCGCCGAGCATGGGCAGGAGCAGCAGACCGGAGTTGGTGGCGGACGCGCCCTGCACGGACTGCTGGTACAGCGGCAGGAAGAGCACCGCACCGAACATCACGAAGCCGGTGATGAAGCCGATCGTCGACATGAGCGTGAAGTTGCGGCTGCGGAAGATGTGCAGCGGCATGACCGGCGCGGCGGCCTTGGTCTGCCAGAAGACGAAGCCGACGAGCGCGGCGACGCCGATGCCGGTCAGCTCCATGATCCGCGCGGAGCCCCAGGCGTACTGCGTGCCGCCCCAGGTGGTGACGAGCACGATGGAGGAGATGCCGAGGGCCAGCAGGGCGGCACCCAGGTAGTCGATCTTCGCCTGGACGCGCTTCTTGGGCAGGTGCAGGACGGCACTGACCGCGATCAGCGCGACGACGCCGAGCGGCAGGTTGATGTAGAAGGACCAGCGCCAGCCCCAGTGGTCGGTGATGGATCCGCCGACCAGCGGGCCGAGGATCATGGCGAAGGCCATCACGCCGGCCATCATGCCCTGGTACTTGCCGCGCTCACGGGGCGGGATCAGGTCACCGATGATCGCCATGACGCCGACCATCAGACCGCCGGCGCCCAGACCCTGGACGGCGCGGAAGCCGATGAGCTGCCCCATGTCCTGGGCCATGCCGCTGAGGGCGGAACCGATCAGGAAGATCACGATCGAGGTCATGAAGGTGCCCTTGCGACCGTACATGTCGCCGAGCTTGCCCCAGATCGGGGTGGAGGCCGCGGTGGCGAGGGTGTAAGCGGCTACCACCCAGGTCAGGTGCTCCAGTCCGCCCAGCTCGCCGACGATGGTCGGCATCGCCGTGCCCACGATCATGTTGTCCAGCATCGCGAGCAGCATCGCGATCATGAGCGCCATCAGGACGACCCGTACGCTCCGCTGCTGTTTCCCGCCCCCGGCCGGTTGCCCGGCCTCTTCCGCGGCCGGCGCGGCCGCTTTCGTCTCGTCCGCCATCGTTCCCACTCCCCTGAGTACTTCTGCGCGGTCCCACTACTTACTTGCCGACCGGCAAGCTAGCTACACTCAGGAAAATAGACCCGTAACTAGCCGGGCGTCAAGTAAGTAGCACTGGTTCTGCCTGCCGGTCGACAGGTAAGTTTCAAGGGAGCGCGAGGATTACAAGGATGGGCGGCACCATGGACGGCACCAAGCGACAGCGCCGGGGCGACACTCGGCAGCGCATCCAGGACGTAGCCCTCGAACTCTTCTCCGAGCAGGGTTACGAGAAGACCTCGCTGCGTGAGATCGCCGAGCACCTCGACGTCACCAAAGCGGCGCTCTACTACCACTTCAAGACCAAGGAAGAGATCCTCATCAGCCTGTTCGAGGATCTGACCCGGCCGCTCGACGAGCTGATCGAGTGGGGCAAGCAGCAGCCGCACACCCTGGAGACCAAGCAGGAGGTCCTGCGCCGCTACAGCGACGCCCTGGGCGGAGCCTCCCCGCTCTTCCGCTTCATGCAGGAGAACCAGGCGACGGTACGCGAGCTGAGCATCGGCGAGACCTTCAAGGACCGCATGATCAGCATGCTGGAGATCATCAAGGAGCCCGGGTCGGCGCTGACCGACCAGGTCCGCTGCATCAGCGCGCTCTTCACGATGCACGCCGGCATGTTCGTGCTCAAGGACGTCGAGGGCGACCCGGAGGACAAGCGCAAGGCCGTCCTGGAGGTCGCGATCGACCTGGTGACCCAGGCCCACGCGGGCGCCGCGGCTCACGGGGCCGGGGCTTCCTGACGCCCTGACGCCCGTCCCGGAGCACGGGGCCGGAGCCTCCGACCCCGGTTCCTCGCGACCCCGGCTCCTCGCGACCCCGGTTCCCGCCGGCGCCGGCGGTGCTTGCGGGTACACGAAAGCGGAGCCCCGGCACCGTTTCCGGTGCCGGGGCTCCGCCCTGGTCTCCGCTCCGGCCGTCCGGGCCGGTGCTTCACGCCGGATCACCGGCGTGAGCGGGTCAGACAGTGACACCCATGCTGTGCAGGAACGTCACGGGGTTGATGGCCGAGCCGTAGTTCGGGGTCGTACGGATCTCGAAGTGCAGGTGCGGGCCGCTGGAGTTACCCGTGTTGCCGGACAGGGCTATGTGCTGGCCGGTGGTGACGACCTGGCCGACGCGCACGTCGATGCGCGACAGGTGGGCGTACTGCGAGTACTTGCCGTTGGCGTGCTTGATGACGATGGCGTTGCCGTACGCCGGACCGTCACCGGCGCCGTTGGGGCCGACCTTCACGACGGTGCCGCCGTGGGCCGCCATGACGTTGGTGCCCTGCGGCACGGCGAAGTCCTGGCCGGAGTGCTTGTGGGCCCACATGCCGCCGGCCTGGTCGAAGGTGGCGGACAGCGTGTACTTCGCGACCGGGTCGATCCAGGAGGCGGCCTTCTTGGCGGCCGCCGCCTTCTTCGCCGCGGCGGCCTTCGCCTGGACCGCGGCCTGCGTGTGCACCGCGTCGGCCGCGGTGACGGTGGCGCTGGTGCTGACGCCCGTTTCGGCGGCGGTCGCGACCCCTGCGCCCAGCACGACCGAGGCACCGAGGCCGACGGCCAGGACGGCCGCCCGAGTGCGGACCATGGACGTAAGGGACTTGCGGGACGTGACGCGCTTCGACATGAATACCTCGTGGAGACGGGGACGGGGGCTTGAACAACCACTCCGGTGCGGTGCTGGCCACCGAGCGGGCCATTCATTGGTAACCCGGCCCCCCGGCCGCACTCAAACCCCCCATCTACGGCCTGAAGTAGTACTTCATCGCAAAACTTCACGAACCTTGACACCTCGGACATCAGGCGAAGGATCTTGCCCCTTTGGTCCGTTTTCCAGGGTTTAACCCCACTTCAGGCCTGCACATCCCTTGCTAAACCTGCCTCGGGCCCCGCCGTCCGCACGCCCTGCCGAGAGTCCCTTCCGGCCCGGGCCAAAGGTCCCGTTTGTCCGATTTCGCGTATCCACTACTCGCCCTAGTACCGGAGAAAACGCCTGTGCCTCATGTCACCGGCGGGCCGGTTCCGGGACCCCCTGAATGTGACGCGGGCTACCCCTGCGGCCCCTGCTTTCAAGGGCCTTGAGGAACCGACGGCCCCTCCCCGGACGTCCCACGTCACGGCCGCGCCGCCCGCCTGACGAACCCCACGGCCGCCCCGCCGGCCCAACCCCTCCCGGGAGATCGTCATGGACCCGTTGACCGTCGGCACCCGCCTCGCCTCCAGCGTCGCCGCACCCCTGGTCAGGAAGCTCTTCGTGGCCGAGGGCCCGGGAGCGGGGCTCGTGGACAGACCCGTACGGATATCCGCGCTCGTCTCCTTCAGGGGCGAGAGACGGACCCTCGGGGAGAAGGACCTGGCCGGGCTCGTGGCCACCCTGGTCGGCCGGGCGCTGCGCGGCGGGGAGCGCCCCTTCCCCGCCGACGAGGAACAGGCCGTCGTCCACGCCCTCACCGCGACCCTGCACGCCCTGGGCGACCTCACCATGACGGACGTCCAGGCGGTGGAGCTGGGCCACCGGGCGCTCGCTCTGCGGCTGCGCGCGGCCGCCGGCGACCCCGGCCGTGACCTGTCCTTCGACGCGGCCGTGTTCGCCGAGGGGCTGCTCGACACCGCCTGTCTGCACGTCCTGCACTTCTTCACCCAGCGCTCCGTCTTCGTCCCCCGCACCCTGGTGGAGCAGAGCCGCAGACAGCGCGAGCTCATCGCCAAGGTGGACGCGCTGATCGCCCGCACTCCCGTGACCGGCGGCACCGACCAGGCCTTCGAGCAGCGCTATCTCGCGCACACCGCCACCCGGCACGGTCAACTCACCATCCACGGCATCGATCTCGTCGACTCCCCCGAGCGCTGGCCCCTGGACGCCGCCTACCTCAGCCTCCGAGCCCTGCGCCCCGAGGAGGACGAGGAGACCGCGGCGCCCGGGGGCGTGCCCATCGCCGCCGCCGGGTCCGCGCTGCCGGCCGACCAGGCCCTGTCCGAACAGGACCTCGTGCTGCTGCGCGGGGCCGCCGGTTCCGGCAAGACCACGCTGGTGCAGTGGCTGGCGGTGACCGCGGCACGCGGGGAACGGGGAGACCGCATCCCCTTCGTCCTGCCGCTGCGCACCCTCGTCCGCCGCCCCGACGGCCTTCCTGCCCCCGACGCGTTCCTGTCCGCCGTCCGGATCCCCTTCCACGCGACCCAGCCCGACGGCTGGTCCGACCGGGTCCTCGGCCAGGGCCGCGCCCTGCTGCTCGTCGACGGGCTCGACGAGATCCCCGAACGTGACCGCGAGCACACCCGCCGCTGGCTCCGTGAACTCCTCGACGCCTACCCCGGCAACCAGTGGCTGGTCACCTCCCGCCCCTCGGCCGTACGGGAGGACTGGCTCGCGTCCGACGGATTCACCGAACTCGTCCTCCCGCCCATGAGCGGCGACGACGTGACCGCCTTCATCCGGCGCTGGCACGCCGCCGCCCGCCCGGACGCCTCCGGCCCGGACCGCCTCGACGACTACGAGCGCACCCTCCTCGACGCCGTCCGGACCAGACCCGACCTCGGCCGCCTCGCCACCAACCCGCTGATGTGCGCCCTGATCTGCGCGCTGCACCGCGACCGGCGGGGCTATCTGCCGCGCGGGAGACAGGAGTTGTACGACGCCGCGCTCTCCATGCTGCTGTCGCGCCGGGACGAGGAGCGCGACATGTTCGCCACCGGCGACGGCCACGACGGCGTCCACCTCACCGAACCGCCGCAGATCCAGCTCCTTCAGCGGCTCGCCTACTGGCTGGTCCGCAACAACCGGTCGGAACTGGACCGGGGCCGCGCCGAACGCATCGTCGCCGACCTCCTGCCCTCCCTTCCGGCGGCCGCCGCGCAGGGCGACGCCCCACGGATCCTGCGTCATCTCGTCCTGCGCAGCGGCCTGCTGCGTGAACCCGCCCAGGACACCCTGGAGTTCGTCCACCGCACCTTCCAGGACTACCTGGCCGCCAAGGCCGCCGTGGAGGACGGGGACTTCGGGCTGCTGGTGCGCAACGCCGGGGAGTCCCAGTGGGCGGACGTGATCCGGATGGCCGTCGCCCACGCCCGGCCACGCGAACGGGCCGAACTGCTGGGCGCCATGACGGAGGCGGCGGCACGCCTCGACGGGGCCGCCTCGACCCGCGTACGGCTTCTCGCCCTGGCCTCGCTGGAACACGCCACGCAGCTCGCGCCCGAGGTGCGGGCCGCCGTGGAGGGCGACGCGGCCCCGCTCATCCCCCCGAGGTCGTCGGCCGGGGCCCGTGCCCTGGCCGAGGCCGGCCCCCTCGTCCTGGAACTGCTGCCAGGACCCGAGGGGCTGACGGAGGCCGAGGCCCGGGGTGTCGTGGTCACCGCCTCACTGATCGGCACCGACGCGGCCATCCCCGTACTGGCGCGCTTCCGCAAGCACCCGGCCCTGCCGGTGCGGGCCCAGCTCGCCTGGGCCTGGCACCGGTTCGACACCGGGCGCTACGCGGCGGAGGTCATCGCCGAACTGGATCCGGCGGACCTGTACTTCACCGCGCACTCGCCGGCCCAGCTCCGCGCGCTGCGTGAACTGGGCGGCCGGCCGAGGCTTCAGCTCGTCGGGGACATCGGCTCCGACGAACTGCGCTCCTGCCTGGAGTCCGAAGGCCTGACCCATCTGCTGCTGCGGAACAACGACCGTCTGCGGGACCTGGACTTCCTGGCCGGGCAGGGGCGGCTACGGCAGCTCGGCCTCGACCGGTGCACCCGGGTCGAGGACCTCGCGCCCCTCGGGGACCTGCCGTTGCGCAGGCTGTCCGTGCTGTCCCGGCAGGGCCGGACCCCTCCGCCCCGCGGTCTGGCCGCGCTGAGCTCGCTGCGCGAGCTGAACCTCGGCCACCGGCTCGCGGGCCCGTCCCTGAGGGAGGGCCTCCCGGCGGACTCACCGCTGGAGATCCTCTCCTTCGGGCAGGACGTCCTGCGGGAGACCGGGCTGCGGGGGCTGGGCCACTGGCGGTCGCTGCACACGCTGTGGCTGAGCCGGGTCCCCGGAGAGCTCGGCCCGGACGACTGGTCCGAGGCCGCCGCCCTGCCCGGGCTCCGGGAGCTGCGCGTGCACCGGGCCGCCCTGGAGTCCCTCGCCCCGGCGCCCCCGCTGCCCGGCGTCGAGCACCTGGAACTGAGGAAACCGGCGGGGAACGAGGATCTCTCGTGGCTGAGGGCGCTGCTGCCGAATCTGCGGACGGTGGATTTCGTCCTCTCCTCCGACACCGGCACCGTTCCTGAACGGCTCTCGGCCCAGTTGCCGGGCGTGCACAGGGCGACCAGGACCCAGAGCGTCCTGTGACGCTCCACGGCCGGCGGGATCGCCCGTGACGGCATGGAAAAAGGGGCTGCCCCGGGACCGGAGTCCCGGGGCAGCCCCTTCTCAGGCGGACCCTTGGGTCACGCCTCCTTGCTCAGGTTGGGACCGGCGCCGCCGGCCGCCTGCTCGATCGGCGGGACGTCGGGCAGAGCCGACTTCTCCTCACCCCGGAAGGTGAAGGTCTTGGCCTCGCCCTCGCCCTCCGTGTCGACGACCACGATGTGGCCGGGACGCAGCTCGCCGAAGAGGATCTTCTCGGAGAGGACGTCCTCGATCTCGCGCTGGATGGTCCGGCGCAGCGGCCGGGCGCCCAGCACGGGGTCGTAGCCCTTCTTCGCGAGCAGCGACTTGGCGGTCGGGCTGAGCTCGATGCCCATGTCCCGGTCCTTCAGCCGCTCGTCGACCTTGGCGATCATGAGGTCGACGATCTGGATGATGTCTTCCTCGGTCAGCTGGTGGAAGACCACCGTGTCGTCGACACGGTTGAGGAACTCGGGGCGGAAGTGCTGCTTCAGCTCCTCGTTGACCTTGGCCTTCATCCGGTCGTAGTTCGTCTTGACGTCGCCCACGGCCGCGAAGCCGAGGTTGAAGCCCTTGGAGATGTCCCGGGTGCCGAGGTTGGTCGTCATGATGATGACCGTGTTCTTGAAGTCCACGACCCGGCCCTGGGAGTCGGTCAGACGACCGTCCTCCAGGATCTGCAGCAGCGAGTTGAAGATGTCCGGGTGGGCCTTCTCGACCTCGTCGAAGAGGACGACGGAGAACGGCTTGCGGCGGACCTTCTCGGTCAGCTGGCCGCCCTCTTCGTAGCCCACGTAGCCGGGGGGCGAACCGAAGAGACGCGAGACCGTGTGCTTCTCGCTGAACTCCGACATGTCGAGGGAGATCAGCGCGTCCTCGTCACCGAAGAGGAACTCCGCGAGGGTCTTCGACAGCTCCGTCTTACCGACGCCCGAGGGGCCGGCGAAGATGAAGGAACCACCGGGACGCTTCGGGTCCTTCAGACCCGCTCGCGTACGGCGGATCGCCTGCGAGAGCGCCTTGATGGCGTCCTTCTGGCCGATGACCCGCTTGTGGAGCTCGTCCTCCATGCGCAGCAGACGCGAGGACTCCTCCTCGGTCAGCTTGAAGACCGGGATGCCGGTGGCGGTGGCCAGGACCTCGGCGATCAGCTCGCCGTCGACCTCGGCCACGACGTCCATGTCGCCGGCCTTCCACTCCTTCTCGCGCTTGGCCTTCGCCGCCAGCAGCTGCTTCTCCTTGTCGCGGAGAGAGGCCGCCTTCTCGAAGTCCTGGGAGTCGATGGCCGACTCCTTGTCGCGGCGCACGCCCGCGATCTTCTCGTCGAACTCGCGGAGGTCCGGCGGTGCGGTCATCCGGCGGATGCGCATCCGGGAGCCCGCCTCGTCGATCAGGTCGATCGCCTTGTCGGGGAGGAAGCGGTCCGAGATGTACCGGTCGGCGAGCGTCGCCGCCTGCACCAGGGCCTCGTCGGTGATGGACACACGGTGGTGGGCCTCGTACCGGTCGCGCAGACCCTTGAGGATCTCGATCGTGTGGGGGAGGGAAGGCTCCGCCACCTGGATCGGCTGGAAGCGGCGCTCGAGGGCCGCGTCCTTCTCGAGGTGCTTGCGGTACTCGTCCAGCGTGGTGGCACCGATGGTCTGGAGCTCACCGCGGGCCAGCATCGGCTTCAGGATCGAAGCGGCGTCGATGGCGCCCTCGGCGGCACCCGCACCGACCAGCGTGTGCAGCTCGTCGATGAACAGGATGATGTCGCCGCGGGTGCGGATCTCCTTGAGGACCTTCTTCAGGCGCTCCTCGAAGTCACCGCGGTAGCGGGAGCCGGCGACCAGCGCGCCGAGGTCCAGGGTGTAGAGGTGCTTGTCCTTGAGGGTCTCGGGCACCTCGCCCTTGACGATGGCCTGGGCGAGGCCCTCGACGACGGCGGTCTTGCCGACGCCGGGCTCGCCGATGAGCACCGGGTTGTTCTTCGTGCGGCGGGACAGCACCTGCATGACCCGCTCGATCTCCTTCTCGCGCCCGATGACCGGGTCGAGCTTGGACTCACGAGCGGCCTGGGTGAGGTTCCGGCCGAACTGGTCGAGGACCAGGGACGTGGAGGGGGTGCCCTCGGCAGGACCACCGGCGGTGGCGGTCTCCTTGCCCTGGTAGCCGGAGAGCAGCTGGATCACCTGCTGCCGCACCCGGTTGAGGTCTGCGCCCAGCTTGACCAGGACCTGGGCGGCGACGCCCTCGCCCTCGCGGATCAGGCCGAGCAGGATGTGCTCCGTGCCGATGTAGTTGTGGCCCAGCTGAAGGGCCTCGCGGAGCGAGAGCTCCAGGACCTTCTTGGCACGGGGGGTGAAGGGGATGTGGCCGGAGGGGGCCTGCTGGCCCTGGCCGATGATCTCCTCCACCTGCTGGCGGACCGCCTCGAGCGAAATCCCGAGGCTCTCCAGGGCCTTAGCGGCGACACCCTCACCCTCGTGGATCAGGCCCAGGAGGATGTGCTCGGTGCCGATGTAGTTGTGGTTGAGCATCCGGGCTTCTTCCTGAGCCAGGACGACAACCCGCCGCGCGCGGTCGGTGAACCTCTCGAACATCGTTAATCGCTCCTCAGAGCGGTCAGGCAGTAAGGGGACGCTCCCCTCCCTGTCCTTCCGCAGCTTAGTCCCGCAAGCGGGGACCGCTCATTCCAACTGCCGACACCGTCCTTGGCCTCCTGACCCCGAACGCCGACATCTGCTCCAACCTGATGGTGCGAGACGATGTTCCCGCAGGCCAGGCAGATACCCTCTCCCGCTGTACGCCGATGGCGAACGTGAGATGCCGAGGCCCTGCGTGTCGCCCCTCCCACTAGGCATGTCTTACCCGCGCGCACTGACAGTCCATGCCGCGCGCACCGGTTCCCTCCGCTACGGGCGAACACCGATACCCGGGCGAGCGCTTCCGCACGCCCCCGTTTCCGGAACGCTGTGCGGTCGGGTGGACGCCCAGCGTAACTTCGGGTGCCTTCTCGCGGTTCCTCGTTGCATGGTTGCCACCGTCCCTGTGCCCCGTCGGCCGTTCGATCCGGGTGATCCGGTCGATCCGGTGTGCCGGTGGTACGAGAACGAACTGGGCTGGGCGGCAGTGCCCGGAGTGCCGGTACGGCTGGTCACGGGGCTGCGCTTCGACGTCCTTGAGGTGCCGGCGGAGGCGGGGTTCCCCGCGCTGCGGCATCTGGGGCCGGGTTCCCCGGTGGTTCTGCACGGGGACCGGATGCGACTGCTGGTGGCCGCGGGGAGCGCGGAGGAGCTGCCGGGGCTGCTCGACTGGCTGGAGTGGGGCACTCTCGCGCTGGATCTCACGGGGATCGGCGCGGACGGGAGCATCGAGGCTCCGCCGCCCACGGCCGGCCCGGAGACGGGGAGTGGCCCACGAGGGGCCACCCGCTGGCTGCGGCCCCCGGAGCCCGGCCGTGCGGTGGAGACGGCGTTGCCGACACTGTCGGCGCTGGGCCGTGGGGCCGTCGGCGGGGGCGTTGGGGGCGCCCCCGATCTCGTACGACTGGTGCAGACGATGGCGACGCAGTGCCACCGCGTGAGGCTGCGGCAGACGTGCGCTCAGCCGTTGGCGGTCTCGTAGGCCTCGCGGATGGACGCGGGAACTCGGCCGCGGTCGTTGACCTCCAGGCCGTTCTCCTTCGCCCAGGCGCGGATCTGCGCGGTGTCCTGGCTGCCGCCGGAAGCGGCGCGGGCCTTTCCGCGGCCGCCCGAAGCGCGGCCCCCGGTACGACGGCCACCCTTGACGTAGGGGTCCAGAAGGCCACGGAGCTTGTCCGCATTGGCGGTCGTGAGATCGATTTCGTACGTCTTGCCGTCCAGCGCGAACGTCACGGTCTCGTCCGCCTCGCCACCGTCGAGGTCGTCGACAAGAAGGACCTGAACCTTCTGTGCCACCGGATTTCCTTTCATCGATAACTTCAGGGCAAGGAGGGCCCCGCGGCGTCCGCCGTTTCGCCGTCCCTTGTTATATGCAGTACTGCACTACGTCGGAAAGCAAACCGCTTTTGCTGGAAAAACACAAACCCCTGGCGGAGACTCACGTGACTCCGCCCGCCCGGAAACGTGCGCGTTTCGGACATAGGGAACGCGGGCAAGGCACTCCGGCGGAATAGCCGGCCGCGATCACAGATGCAGAAGCATCCGGCTGTTGCCCAAGGTGTTCGGTTTCACTCGTTCGAGACCGAGGAACTCCGCGACGCCCTCGTCATAGGAACGCAGGAGCTCGGCGTAGACATCGGTGTCGACGGGTGTCTCACCGATCTCCACGAAGCCGTGCTTGGCGAAGAAGCCGACTTCGAAGGTCAGACAGAAAACCCGTCGAACGCCGAGCCAGCGGGCGGTCTGGAGCAACTTCTCCAGCAACTGGTGACCGACGCCCATGCCCTTGACCGTGGGGTTCACCGCGAGAGTGCGGACTTCGGCGAGGTCTTCCCACATGACGTGCAGGGCTCCGCAGCCGACCACCTCGGCGTTGTCGTCGCGTTCCGCGACCCAGAACTCCTGGATGTCCTCGTAAAGGGTGACGGTGGCTTTGTCGAGCAGGATACGGCGGCGCACGTTCGCGTCGAGGAGTCGTCGTACGGCCGCGACATCGCCGGTCCTGGCCCGCCGGACGGTGACGGCTTTTGCGGTGACTTCGGGATGCTCCGCCGGAAGCTCTGCCGGAACCTCCGCGGGATGCTCTGCTGACATGAGCGGACGCTATCGCCCTGAGGCGTCCCCGTCGGCGGCGGGGTTCTCGTCGGAGGGCTCGGGCGCCGGTGGCCTTTCGACGGCTCCGGCGGCTTGCGGTTCGGGTCCTTGCACGATGCGCATGGCATCCCTGAGGGCCACCCGCTGTTCCTCGCTCATCATCCCGAAGAAGGCGACGAGAGCGGCCGCGGGGTTGTCGCTCTGCGACCAGGCGTCGTTCATGAGTGCCGCCGAGTAGGCGGCCCGTGTGGAGACGGCCTCATATCGATAGGCCCGGCCTTCCGCCTCGCGGCGCACCCAGCCCTTCTGATGGAGATTGTCCAAAACGGTCATCACCGTGGTGTAGGCGATGGACCGTTCCTGTTGAAGGTCTTCCAGGACTTCCCGAACGGTCACCGGGCGGTTCCACTTCCACACCCGCGTCATGACCGCGTCTTCGAGTTCTCCCAATGGGCGAGGCACAGTTCAGAACAATAGTGGGAGATGGTCAACAAAAAGGGCGTACGACTCGAAGGACGCAGGAAACGTCCGAGTCGTACGCCGCCGACAGCGTCGTCCGGTACGGGGCGGGAGCGCGCCGGGGCCGGCCCGGCGGGTACGCCCGGGGCCGCCCAGGGGGCTCAGGCCCCGGCGTCCTTGGGGGCCGAGGCCTGCTGGGCGGCCTCCACGCGCGCGAGGGCGGCGTCGACGACGCCGTCCTCCTTGGCCTTGTTGGCCCCGCCCTGACTCTTCACGATCGTCACGATGAGCCCGATGAAGAACACGGCCATCACTACCGGGGGCACGAGCGCGGAGACGTAGTCCATGTCTCCAGAGTAGCTAGCCCGCCGCGAGCTGATGCGGCGGGTCGGCCGGAGGCGGGCCGGGCTTGCGCCTCGGCGGGAAGACCTCGCCGGGGGTGGGGACGGGCCGGTCCGGGCGCGGCGGCCTGGGCTGCTCCCCCGGCGCGGGCCTGCGGTCGGGCTCCTCGGCCGCGCGGCCGCCGGGCAGGGCCAGCAGCCGGGTGCGGGACGCGGGCACCGAGGCGACCGCGCGGCCCGCGAGCCGGGCGCGCACGTCCTGCTCGGCGAGGACCCGGCAGCGTTCCAGGAGGACCGCCGCCACGGGGTTTCCGCGCAGCGCTCGGAGCGCGGCGAGGTCGTCGGGCTCGGGCCGGTACCCGGAGGCGAGGACCTCCTCCAGGAGGGCGAAATAGCCGGCGGCGGTGCCCGGCAGCGCGGCCCGGTAGCGGACGAGGTCGGCCAGCAGGAAGGCCCGGAGCCTGGCCCCCTCGCGGGCCGCCTCGTCGAGGGACTCGGCGAGGCGGAGGCAGTCCTGGACGTCCTCGGCCGAGACGGGGCTGGGGTGCAGGGCGAGGGCGAGGGCACGACGGAGCACACGCAGCTCCTCCGCGCCGAACGCCATACCGCCGTGGGATCCGTAGGGCGTGGGCATGGGGCGACGATACGTGCTAATCAGACAAAATCCGCATAGCGGACGAAATATGGCGCGTCCTGATTTCCTCAAGGGTTCTTCGAGGCTTCCTCGAACGCGGCGATGGGAAGTCGGCGATGGGAAGCCCGGGACCGGCAGCGCGCGACCGGAAGCCCCAGGGAGGGAACACCCCGTGGCGGGCGCCTTCGGCGATGGTGCGGAATTCCGTCCTGGATTCCGCGGGAACCCCAAGTTCCGCCGAGTCCCGCCGCCGCGAACGCCGGAGGGGCCCCGCGGTCGCGGGGCCCCTC
>NZ_JBHXDQ010000083.1:0-38614 GCF_042725875.1 Streptomyces sp. NPDC127038
GTATGTCGGGGGGGTGGGGTTTTCGCCCGTAAATTGGGTGGGGGGGGCGTGCCCGGGGCCGGGGCGGGCGCACGCCCCCCCAAGGCGGCACGTGGGGGTGCGGCAGGCGGCCTGCCGCACGGGACGTCAGCGGGTGTCCCGGTCGAAGGACGAGGCCGCCCAGAAGTAGCCGAGCACCGCGAGACCGAGGCACCACAGCACGGCGATCCATCCGTTGTCGCCGATCGGGGTGCCCAGGAGCAGGCCGCGCAGGGTCTCGATGGCGGGGGTGAAGGGCTGGTAGCGGGCGACCGGCTGGAACCAGCCGGGCATGGAGTGCAGCGGGACGAAGGCGCTGGACAGCAGCGGCAGCAGGATCAGCGGCATGGCGTTGTTGCTGGCGGCCTCCGCGGTCGGGCTGACCAGGCCCATGCCGACCGCGATCCAGGTCAGCGCCAGGGCGAACAGGACGATCAGCCCGAACGCGGCGGCCCACTCCAGGACGCCGGCCCCGCTGGAGCGGAACCCGATGGCCGCGCCGACGGCGGCGACCAGGACCACGCTCGCCACCGACTGCACGACGCTGCCGATGACATGCCCGATGAGGATGGAGCCCCGGTGGATGGCCATCGTGCGGAAGCGGGCGATGATGCCCTCGCTCATGTCGGTGGACACGGACACCGCGGTCCCGATCACCGTGGAGCCGACCGTCATCAGCAGGATGCCGGGCACGATGTAGGCGATGTACGCCTCGCGGCCCGCGCCGCCGCTCATCGCGCCGCCGAAGATGTACACGAACAGCAGGAGCAGCATCACCGGGGTGAGCAGCAGGTTCAGGGTGAGCGAGGGGTAGCGCCGGGCGTGCAGCAGATTGCGGCGCAGCATGGTGGAGGAATCGCGCACGGCGAGGGAGAAGGAACTCATCGCAGGGTCTCCTTGGTCTGGCCGCTCTGGTCGGGGCCGGTGGGGTCGGTGGGGCCGCTCTGGCCGGGCAGTCCGGTGCTCTCGGTGAGGGCGAAGAACACGTCGTCGAGGTCGGGGGTGTGCACGGTCAGTTCGTCGGCCTCGATGCCCGTCGCGGCCAGCCAGTCGAGGATGGAGTGGAGTTCCTGCTGGGTGCCGTCGCTGACGATCTGGAGCGCCAGCGCCTCGTCGTCCCGGGTGGCGCCGCGCAGCGCGGTGGCGGCGGACCGGTAGGCGTCGGGGTCGGTGAAGCGGAGCCGGACGTGGCCGCCGGGGACCAGCCGCTTGAGTTCCGCGGCGGTGCCCTCGGCGGCGATCCCGCCGTTGTGCAGCACGGCGATGCGGTCGGCGAGCTGGTCGGCCTCCTCCAGGTACTGGGTGGTGAGGAAGACGGTGACGCCGTCGCGGACGAGTTCGCGCACGATGTTCCACATGGTGTGGCGGGAGCGGGGGTCCAGGCCGGTGGTGGGTTCGTCGAGGAAGATGATCCGGGGGCTGCCGACCAGGGTCATGGCGATGTCCAGGCGGCGCCTCATGCCGCCGGAGTAGGTGGAGGCGGGCTTCTTCGCGGCCTCGGCCAGGTCGAAGCGCTCCAGGAGCGCGGCGGCGACGCGCCGGCCCTCGGCCTTCGGCAGATGGTGCAGGTCCGCCATGAGGAGCATGTTCTCCTCGCCGGTGATCAGGTTGTCGACGGCGGAGAACTGTCCGGTGACGCCGATCGCCGCGCGTACGGCCTGCGGGTCGGCGGCGAGGTCGTGGCCGCCGACGCGCAGCTCGCCGGCGTCGGCGGACACGAGGGTGGACAGGATGTTGACGGCCGTCGTCTTGCCGGCGCCGTTCGGGCCGAGCAGGGCGAAGACGGTTCCCTGCTCGACGCTCAGGTCGATGCCGTCGAGCACGGTCTTGTCTCCGTAGGACTTGCGCAGCCCGTGTGCCGCGATGGCCACAGTGCTCATGAGGGGTGCTCCTTGGGGGCCGGGGGCGGTCAGAGGCTGCGGGCGGTGATGTCGCCGCAGGCGGTGGTGGCGCGCAGGTCCAGGTCGCAGGTGCCGCTGTTGCGCAGGGAGTTGTGGACGCGGCCGTGGTCGCTGCGGGCGTCCAGGCGGGCGGAGACGCCGGGGGCGGCGCCGATGGTGATGTCGCCGTGCCGGACGTCCAGGCGGAGCGTGCCGCGCACGGCCTCGCCGATCTGGATGCTGCCCTGCTGGACGCTGATCTCGGCGGGGCCGTCGAGGCGGCCGACGTGGACCTCGCCCTCGTGGACGTTCAGGCGGGCGCTCGCGGCCTCCTCGATCCGCACCGAGCGGCAGCCGCCGGTGAAGGAGACGTCGCCGAGGCGTCCGGCGCCGCGGAACTCCGCGGCGTCGGCCTGCGCCTCGACCCCGGAGCCGGCGGGCAGCAGGACGGTCACCTCGACGGACCCGGTGTGCCCGAGGAGCGCGTGGGCCGCCTCGGCGGCCTCGATCCGCAGGACGCCGTCGCCGTAGGCCGCCGTGATCTCCCCGGCCGCCTTCACGTCCCGGCTCCTGGCCGGGTCGGCGGGCCGGACCTCGACCACGGTGTCGGTGCGCTCCGCGGCGACGAACCGGATGCGGCCGGCGGGGATGCCGACCACGGCGCGGACGGGGGCGGGGGTGTCGAACTCCTGGGTCGTGTACGGGGTCTTCTGCATCGCCGGCTCCTCGGGCTCGTGTTTTCCGATATGGAAAACGCTACGTTGCGTTCAAGGAGCTGGCAACAAGCTTGTTGCGCACTATCTGTGTCTTACCAGTTCAGCGCTGTTCAATTGTTGCAATGGAGCTGAATCTAATGCAACATCAGCGATCCAGGCTGTTGCAATGGGCTGGGAGTGAATGCTCCGTGGCGGCATCGGACCCGAGGGGCTCACGAGGCGTACTCGCTGTTCTCGTGGACGTAGTCGGCGGTGAGGTCGTTGGTCCAGATGACCGCGCGGTGCGGTCCTGCGGCGAGGTCCACGGTGATGGCGACCTCGCGGCCGCTCATGTCGACGAGGCCGCGGTCCTCGCCGATGCCGCCGTTCTCGCACACCCGGACACCGTTGATGACCACGTCGAGCCGGTCGGGTTCGAAGACCGCGGAGGTGGTGCCGACGGCCGCCAGGACCCGGCCCCAGTTGGGGTCCTCGCCGTGGACCGCGCACTTGAGGAGGCTGTTGCGGGCGACACAGCGGCCCACCTCGACGGCGTCGTCCTCGCTCGCGGCACCCGTGACCTCGATCCGGATCTCCTTGCTCGCCCCCTCCGCGTCCCCGGTCAGCTGCCGGGCCAGATCCGCGCAGACCGCCCGCACGGCCTCGGCGAACTCCGCCCGCTCCGGACTGACTCCACCGGCCCCGGAGGCGAGCAGCAGCACCGTGTCGTTGGTGGACATGCAGCCGTCGGAGTCGACCCGGTCGAAGGTCGTACGGGTGGCCTCCCGCAGCGCCTCCTCCAGCACGGCGCCGTCCACGTCCGCGTCGGTGGTGAGCACCGCCAGCATGGTGGCCAGGGAGGGCGCGAGCATGCCCGCGCCCTTGGCCATGCCGCCCACCGACCACCCCTCCCGCGAGACGACGGCCGTCTTGTGCACCGTGTCGGTGGTCATCACCGCACGGGCCGCGTCCTCACCGCCGCCGGCGGACAGCGCCGCGACGGCGCCGTCGAGGCCCGGCAGCAGCCGCTCCATCGGCAGCGGCACCCCGATCAGCCCGGTGGAACACACCGCCACCTCACCGCGGTCGAGGCCCAGCAGAACGGCGGCCCGCTCGGTCGTCGCCCACACGTCCTTCAGCCCCTGCGCCCCGGTACAGGCGTTGGCGCCACCGGAGTTGAGGACGACCGCACCCACCTCGCCGCCCGCCAGGACCTGCCGGGACCACCGGACGGGGGCCGCCTGCACCCGGTTGGAGGTGAAGACACCGGCCGCCGCGCGGCGCGGCCCGTCGTTGACGACCAGCGCCAGATCCAGGCCGCCGTTGTCCTTGATCCCCGCGGCGATGCCCGCCGCTCTGAACCCCCGTGCCGCGGTGACGCTCACAGCGATCCCCTCCTTCGCCCGCCGTGCCGGCGGCTGATGCCGGTGCCGCCCCGGATCACGGGGCGACTCCGGTCGTGGAAAGCCCCAGTTCCTCCGGCAGGCCCAGGGCGATGTTCATGCTCTGCACCGCGCCGCCCGCGGTGCCCTTGGTGAGGTTGTCCAGGGCGCAGACCGCGACGATCCGGCCGACCGCCCGGTCCAGGACCACCTGGACCTGCGCGGCGTTCGACCCGTACACCGCCCCGGTGCTCGGCCACCGCCCCTCGGGCAGCAGCCGGACGAACGGCTCGCCGGCCAGCGCCTCCTCGTACGCCGCCCGCACCCGCCCCGCGCCGGTGCCGGGCACGACCGGGGCGGAACAGGTGGCGAGGATGCCGCGCGGCATGGGGGCCAGGACCGGGGTGAAGGACACGGCGACCCGCCGGCCCGCGACGGCGCTGAGGTTCTGCACCATCTCCGGGGTGTGCCGGTGGCCGCCGCCCACACCGTAGGGCCGCATGGACCCCATGACCTCGCTGCCCAGCAGATCCGCCCGGGCCGTCTTCCCCGCACCGGACGTGCCCGACGCCGCGACGACCACCGCCTCCGGCCCGGCCAGAGCGGCCGCGTAGGCGGGAAAGAGCGCCAGGGACACCGCGGTCGGATAGCAGCCCGGCACCGCGATCCGCCGGGCACCCGCCAACTTCGCGCGGGCACCCGGCAGTTCGGGCAGACCGTAGGGCCAGGTGCCCGCGTGCGGCGAGCCGTAGAACCTCTCCCAGTCACCCGCGTCCGCGAGCCGGAAGTCCGCCCCGCAGTCGATGACGAGCGTGTCCTCGCCCACCTCCCGCGCCACCGCCGCGGACCGCCCGTGCGGCAGGGCCAGGAAGACGACATCGTGCCCCCGAAGAGCCCCGGCGGTCGTCGCCTCCACCTCCCGCCCGGCCAGCGCCGCCAGATGCGGCTGGAGGTCGCCCAGCCGCCCTCCCGCGCTGGAGTGCCCGGTCAGCGCACCGATGCGCACCTCGGGATGGGAGAGGAGCAGACGCAGGAGCTCACCCCCCGCGTAGCCGCTCGCTCCGGCCACCGCTGCTCGCACTGTCATCGGCCCTCCTGACGGGACACGGTCGGCTGCTGACGTGACGTCAGTTCGCTGCCTGGTCGCAGAACTCGGCGTTCAGGATGGGCACGATCCCCGACGCGTCCCAGTCGCCGTTGTAGTTGAAGGTGAGCTCGTGACGGCCGTCCTCGGTGAAGGCGGCCAGCGTCAGCGACCCCACCACACCCCCGTCGTGGTACCAGACGTCACCGCAGCTCATCGTGAGCTTCTCGATGCCCAGCCCGTACGACGTGATCGGCAGGTCGGGGTTGACGACCGTCGTCTTCAGCTCCTTCAGCTGCTGCGCCGGCAGCAGCTTCCCGCCCAGCAGGGCCCGGAAGAACAGGTTCAGGTCGTGGGCGCTGGAGATGATGTCGCCGTCGCCCCAGTTCTGCGAGCCGTTCAGCTCCGTGACGTCGTCGATCCGGTCCGGCTGGGTGTCGTAGAAGAGCTTGGAGTAGTCGCGCCCGCTCGGCCGGGGCAGATCACTGCTCGTGCCCGGGTTGGACGTCGCCTCCAGCCCCAGGGGCTCGATGACGCGCCGGCGCACCTCGTCCTCGTACGTCCTGCCGCCGACCTTCTGGACGATCATGGCCGCCAGGACGTCGTTGGTGTGCGAGAACGAGTGCCGGGCGCCGGGCTGGAACAGCGGGGCGTGGGAGAAGGCCACCTGGAGGCGCTGCTGGGGCGTCAGCGTGTCGTAGCGGTGCGCCAGGAAACCGTCGCCCAAGGTGTACGTCTGGTAGTACGGCACGTCGGCGAGGTAGTCGAACAGACCGCTGGTGTGGTTCAGCAGCTGCCGCACGGTGATCCTGGAGCCGTCGTTGCCGTTGCCGGTGACCACGCCCGGCAGATACCGCTCGACCGGGTCGTCGAGGCTGATCTTCTTCTCCGCCTCCATCTGGAGCAGGACCACCGCCACGAAGGTGTCGGTGACACTGCCGGTGCGGAACCGGTCGTTCTTGCCGCGCGGCGCGCCCGTGGCCCGGTTGCCGACGCCCGCCGCGGTCTTCCACACACCGGAGGCGTCCCGCGCCTCCGCGGTCACACCGGGGATGCCGGCCGCGACGGCCGCCTCGATCGCCGCCTGCGTGCCCTGGTGGCCCGCCGCGGCCGTCCCGCCCGATGCCCGGGCGGGACCCGTGAAGGCGGTGGCCGTCAGGGCCACCGCCGCCAGAGCGACCGCACCGGCCCGTGGCCTGTTCCGCATCGTCATCGTCGTATCCCCGTCTCTTCGTCTCGGCCGCACGGTGGCTGGATCCGCACCGGTGCGGGTGGTGGCCGAAACGTAGGCCGCCCGCCTCGCGGCCAACTCGCGCGGCGCCACCGCGGCCCCGAAGACGCAGGTGCACGCCCTCCCGCCGCCCACGGCCCCGCCCCGCCGACGGCCGGAACTGGTCGTTCTACCGCCGCGCACAAGGGAGTCGGGGCGTACGAGGTGTGGCCGGGCGGCCCCGCCTCGCCGCGTCTTTCGCCGCGCGGGCGAACCCTGCCGGGCCGGTGCCGGGCCGGTGTGGGGCCGGTGCCGGTCGGGACGGCGGGTCAGCGCGGGGGAGGGGCGGACGGTTCGGCCGTGGCCGCCTCCAGCGCCGTGGCCGCGTCCCGCGCGATGTGCCGCAGCAGCGGAACCGGATCGTCCTGGAAATAGAAGTGGCCGCCGTCGAGGACCCGCAGGCCCAGGAAACGCTCGGCGTGCTCCGCCCAGCCGGCCATCCGCTCCGGTGAGGCGGAGTGGTCCCGCCTCCCCGCGTAGGCGGACAGCGTCACCGGCAGCACCGGGGCGCCGGGATCGGGGCGCCAGCCGTCCACCAGACGCAGGTCGGCCCGGATCACCGGGTCGAACAGCGCCCACAGGCCGGGATCGTCGAAGACGGCGCCGGGCGTGCCGCCGAGCAGCTTCAGCCGCGTGCGCAGCTCGGCGTCGGGCAGCTCGTGGTAGCCGCTGCGCGGCCCCGCCTGCTGCGGCGCGACGCGCGCGGAGACCCCCACCCACACCGGGGCGGGCAGGCCCCGCTCCACGGCCCGCCGGGTCATCTCGTACGCCACCAGGGCGCCCATGCTGTGCCCGAACAGGGCGTAGGGGACGTCGTCCAGCCGGGACTCGATGCCGCGCAGCAGGAAGTCGGCGAGACGGCGGGCGTCGTCGATCTGCGGCAGGTCGAGGAGGAGCCCGTGGCCCGGGGCGTCGAGCAGCCGTACGTCCCAGGTGTCCGGCAGCCCGGCCGCCCAGTGGCGGTAGAGCACATGGGAGCCGCCCGCGTGGTGCAGGACGAACAGACGCAGGGCCGGTCGGACGCCGTCCGTCGCTCCCGTCGCTTTCATCGCTCCTCCTCGGATCGGGCCGCACGACTTCGCACCCTAGAGCCGTGCCGGGCCCGGACGGCCCCGGCACCGGAGGGACTCCGCCACTGGTCAGGCGGCTCTTGAGCGAACCTCAGGCCCCGCCCGGACGGCCCGGCGCCCCCGGCCCGCGGGCGCGGCATCGTGGCACAGGAAACCGGTCCGGTACAGAGGATCACCGCGGGGCGCAGGCGCCGACGGCCGGCGGGGGAGCGGCGGGGGCGCCGCCCTTGTAGCGCCGGCGGCGCGCTCCCTACGGTTTCGAGACATCGCCGGGGCCCGCCGCAGGCTGTCCCGTCGACCGGACAGCCGGTGTCCCGTCGACCGGACGGGAACCGGCCGGCGGCCCCGCGCCCGGTGCCCTCGCGCATCCGGCCCGGCGATGTCCCATCCCGAGTCACCTCTTGACCGACAAGGACGGTGCCCAGTTGAGCACGAACCCCTTCGACGACGCGGACGGCCGCTTCTACGTGGTCGTCAACGATGAGGATCAGCACTCCCTGTGGCCGGTGTTCGCCGAGGTGCCCGCGGGCTGGCGCGTGGTCTTCGGTGAGGCGGCCAAGGCCGAGTGCCTGGAGTACGTCGAGCAGAACTGGACCGATCTGCGGCCCAGGAGCCTGCGGGAGGCCATGGCCGCGGACTGACCGCCGGCCCTCGCGGACCCGGCCGGGACGACACCGTCGCCCGCCCGACCGGTCCGCGCCCAGGAAGACACTTCGAGTGGGGAGTTGAAGGCTGTGACGGGGGCTGTGAGAACCGCGGGCAGGCCCGAACCGGGGCCCGTGCACGCCGGCCGCGCGCCGGCGCAGGGCGATGTGGTCCTGTCCTTCGTGGGATCGCAGGCCACCGTGCAGAAGTCGGGGATGGTCCTGCCTCCCAACCTGCCGGAGCGGTCCTGGGAGCGGATCGGTGCCAATCTGCGTGAGCTGGTGAACTCCTCCGCGTGGTGGCTCGCCGACTGGCTGCTCTACGGTGAGGCCACCTACGGGTGGCGGCGCTACAAGGAGGCGATCGAGCGCACCGGGCTCGACTACCAGACCCTGCGCAACTACGCGTGGGTGGCCCGGCGGTTCGAGCACCACCGCAGGCGCGACAGCCTCAGCTTCGCCCACCACGCCGAGGTCACCCGCCTCTCGCCGCCGGAGCAGGACTACTGGCTGCGCCGGGCCGAGCAGCAGAAGTGGTCGCGCAACGAACTGCGCAGGGCGGTCCGCGCCGGCCTGGCCGCGCAGAGCGACGAGGCCGGCATCCGCCCGGCCGCGGACACCGGCAAGCAGACACCCCGGCCCGCCGAACCCGCCGGACCCGCCGGGCCGGCCGCCGGTGAGCAGCGGCGGCAGGCCACCACGCTCACCATCGAGCTGTCCGCCGACCGGCTGGAGCACTACTCCCGCCGGGCCGCCGCGCACGGCCTGCCCGTCGACCAGTGGATCACCCGAACACTCGACACCGCAGACCAGCCAACAGCCGACCACCACACGGCCGACCGGCTCCCGGCGGACCGGCCGACGGCCAACCGGCACACGGCAGATGGGCTCACCGCAGACCGGCCGACCGCCGACCGGCTCACCGCCTGAACCAGCACCGCCTGAAACGAGCACCACCTGAGCCAGCACACCTGATCCAGCCCCGCCTGAGCCGGCAGCGTCTGAAACGAGTACCGCTCGCCCCGCACCGCCCCGAGCTGCCCCGCACGGTGGGCCGGTGGTTCGTCCGACCGGACACCCCTCATATCGGAGTCAGTTGATGATCCTTCAGGGAAAACGGGTCGCCCTGCCCTCGGCACCCGTCGTCCACCAGCAGTTCGAGGCGCATGCGCAGGCCACCCCCGACGCCGTCGCCGTCGTCCGGGCCGGCCGGCAGGTGACGTACGCCGAACTGGACGCGAGGGCCAACCGGTTCGCGCGCTTCCTCATCGCGCGCGGACACGGCCGCGGCGCGAAGGTGGGCCTGTGCCTCGACTACTCCGTCGACCTGCTCGTCGCCCTCCTCGGCACCCTGAAGGCGGGCGCGGCCTATGTGCCGTTCGACCCGGCCTACCCGGCCGCCAGGCTCGACCTGCTGCTCGGCCAGGTCCCCGGCCTCGCCCTGATCGTGGCCTCCCCGGACACGGCCCCCCTGGTCGCCTCCGCGCCCGTCGACGTCGTCGGCCTCGACGAGCTCGGCGAACACCTGGCGACCCTGCCGGCGACCTCCCCCGGCGTCCCCGTGACCGGCGACGACCTCTGCTACGCCGTCTTCACCTCCGGCTCGACCGGCACACCGAAGCTGACCGCGGTGCGCCACGAGGGCTGGTTCAACCTGATGAACTGGCTCAGGCTCGAATACGGCCTGGACAGCGGCTCCAACAACCTGGTCGTCAGCGCCTTCGGCTTCGACCTCTCCCAACGCGCCCTGATGACACCGCTGTTCTGCGGCGCCACCCAACACCTGCTGCCCAGCCGCAACTTCGACGCCATGCTGGCCTACCGCGCCCTGCGCGAGCACGACATCCGCGTGGTCCACTGCGCCTCCAGCACCCTGTACGTGCTGATCGACTGGGAGAAGGCGCGCGGCGGCGACGCCCTCACCCGCCTCGACTACATCCTGTTCGGCGGGGAGGCGCTCAAGCCCGAGCGGCTCACCGGGTGGATGCGCCGCGAGAACAACACCTGCACCCTGCTGCACCAGTACGGCGTGGCCGAGTGCACGGACGTGGCCACCTCCTTCGACCTCGCCGGATACCGGGCCGGCGACCACGACATCGCCCCCGTGGGCCGGCCCGCGTACAACACCGACATCCACCTCCTCGACGAGAACCTGCGCGGTGTCGCGGCGGGCGAGGACGGCGAGATCTGCATCGCCGGGGCCGGCGTCGGCGCCGGCTACCTGGGTTCGTCGGGCCCCGAGAACACCAAGTTCACGACGGTCGAGATCGACGGCACGCCGGTGCGGCTGTACCGCACGGGCGACCGCGGCCGGGTGACCGAGGCCGGTGACCTCGTCGTCGCCGGA
Source organism: Streptomyces sp. NPDC127038 (assembly GCF_042725875.1). Classification (NCBI taxonomy): domain Bacteria; kingdom Bacillati; phylum Actinomycetota; class Actinomycetes; order Kitasatosporales; family Streptomycetaceae; genus Streptomyces; species Streptomyces sp. NPDC127038. Next base: position 10,391 of record NZ_JBHXDQ010000083.1, read on the forward strand.
CGGATGGACGCCCAGGTGAAGGTGCGCGGCATGCGCATCGACCCCACCGACATCGAGCGCGCGCTCGGCAGGCTCGCCGAGGTGCGGGAGGCCGCCGTCGCGGTCACCTGGAGCGACGCCGGCGAGGCCGAGCTGACCGCGTTCGTGGTACCGGAGGCGGGCGCTCTCGCCGAGGACGCCGTGCGCGCCCGCCTCCTTCAGACACTGCCGCGGAACATGGTCCCGGCACGCTTCGTCGGCGTACCGGCGATTCCGCTGAGCCCGCACGGGAAGGTCGACCGCGCGGCGCTGGTCGACGCCCTCAAGAACCGAGGACGAGGACAGTGACGACTGCCGAGAGCGTGCGCGCCATCTGGTGCCGGGAACTCCAGCGCGAGGACATCGCGGCCGACGACGACTTCTTCGCCCTCGGCGGCCAGTCCGTGATCATGGTCCGGATCCAGGGCGCCTTCCTGGAGGAACTGGGCGCCGAGGTCCCCATGGACCAGATGTTCCTCCACCCCACGGTGGCATCGGTCTCCGCCTACATCGCGTCCCTGCCGCCGCAGCCCTGACGCACCCGATCCGCAGGGCCGCGCGGGGACGCGCGGACGTCCGCGGGGACCTCCCGGCCCGCGGGCCGCACCACGTGCAAGAAACCAACCGGTCAGAGAGGCGCGCCATGTACGACGTGATTGTCATCGGTGCCCGTTGCGCGGGTTCGCCGACGGCCATGCTCTTCGCCCGCCAGGGCTATTCGGTCCTGCTGCTGGAGAAAGCACGGTTCCCGCAGGACACGCTGTCCTCCCACTACATCCACATGCAGGGCATGGGGCTGCTGAAGCGGTGGGGACTGCTCGACAAGCTCCGCGACGCGGGCTGCCGTCCCATCACCCGCCAGAGCTACCAGGGCCCGGGCGTCCGCATCGAGGGCTTCTCCCTGCCGGTCGACGGCCTCAAGCACACCTACGCGCCCCGGCGTTACGTCCTGGACCCGCTGCTCGCCGAGGGCGCCGCCGAGGCCGGCGTGGACTTCCGCGAGGGCTGCGCCGTCAAGGACCTGGTGTGGGAGGACGACCGGGTCGCCGGCGTGCGCTACACGACACCGCAGGGCACCGAGACCACCGAACGCGCCCGCCTGGTCGTCGGCGCGGACGGCATGCGCTCCCTGGTGGCCCGCAAGACCGGCGCCCCCAACGTCATCGAGCACCCGCGGGTGAGCTGCACCTACTACAGCTACTGGGAGAACGTCCCCTCCCACTTCGAGCTGTACGAACGGCCCGGCCGCTGGATCGGCGTCATCCCCACCAACGACGACCTCACCCTGCTGATGACCTACTTCCCCCAGGACCTCTACAACGAGGTCCGCAAGGGAGTGGAACCCTTCTACCTCGACTCCTTCCGCACCACCGCACCCGAACTGTACGAGCGGATGCGGGAGGGCCGGCGCGTGGAGCAGATCTACGGCACGGGCCACCAGGAGAACTACTTCCGCAAGGCCCACGGCCCCGGCTGGGTCCTGGTCGGCGACGCCGTCAACCACAAGGACTCCATCACCGCCCGCGGCATCACCGAGGCCTTCGCCCAGGCCCAGTCCCTCGTCGGCCACGTCGGCACCCAGCTCCACGACGACGCCGCCCTGCGCACCGCCCTCAAGCGCTACGAGAACGACCTGAGCGGAGAAGCCCTCAGCCACTACCAGGGCGCCCTGAACGTGGCCGAACTCAAGCCCGAGGGCCGCGTGGAGATGCTCCGGCACCTGGTCGGCCACCAGGAGCACATCGACCGCTACTTCTCGACCCTGTCCGGGGCCTGCTCCATCGACGACTTCTACAACGACGACCTTCTGGACCTGCTCGACCTGAACTGAGTTCCGGCCCGCTCCCTCCTGGTTCCGCCGATTTGGAGAAACAATGATCCCGTTGTCGTTCGCGCAGCGCCGGCTGTGGTTCGTGGACCGGTTCGAAGGCCCGTCGCCGACCTACAACGGCGCCTTCGCCCTGCGGCTGACCGGTGACCTGGACACCGGCGCGCTCCGGGCGGCGCTCGGTGACGTCGTCGACCGGCACGAGGTCCTGCGCACCGTGATCGTCGAGGACGGCGACGGCGTCCCGCACCAGCGGGTGCTGGCACCGGAGGAGCGGCCCTTCGACCTGACCGTCACCGACGTCACCGGGCAGGACCTGGCCGCCGCCGTCGAGGAGACCGCCACCGCCACCTTCGACCTGGCCGCCGACACCCCGATCCGCGCCCGGCTGCTGCGCCTGGCACCGGACGAGCACACCCTCGTCGTCGTCGCGCACCACATCGCCGTGGACGGCGAGTCCTTCGGACCGCTGTTCCGCGACCTCACCACGGCCTACGCCGTCCGCGCCGAGGGCCGGGCACCCGCCTGGGAGCCGCTGCCGGTGCAGTACGCGGACTACACGCTGTGGCAGCGGGACGTACTCGGCGACTCCTCCGACCCGGACAGCCTCTCCGCCCGCCAACTCGCCTACTGGGCCAAGGAACTGGCCGATCTGCCGCAGCCGCTGGCACTGCCCACCGACCGCCCGCGGCCACGGGTGATGAGCCCCGCCGGCGACCGGATCCCGTTCGTCCTCGACCCCGGCCTGCTCGGCGCGGTGGAGAAACTGGCCACCACGGCGGACACCACCGTCTCGATGGTCATGCACGCGGCCCTCGCGGTGCTCCTGCACCACCTCGGCTGCGGCGACGACCTGTCCATCGGCGCGCCCATCACCGACCGCACCGACGAGGAACTGCGCGACCTGGTCGGCTTCTTCGTCAACACCTGGGTGCTGCGCGTCGACCTCTCCCGCAACCCGACCTTCCACGACCTCCTCGGCCAGGTCCGCGACCGCTCGCTGGCCGCCTACGACAACCAGGACATGCCCTTCGAACGGCTGGTGGAACTCCTCAACCCCGACCGCTCCACCGCCTACAACCCCTTCTTCCAGGTCATGCTCTCCTGGCAGCCGCCCGTGCCGCCGCTCCAGCTGCCCGGCCTCGGCGTCCAGGTCGAACGGCTGGAGACCGCCACCGCCAAGTTCGACCTGTTCTTCGACCTCCTGCCCGACGACGCCGGCGGCGCCCGCTGCCGGCTGGAGTACGCCACCAGCCTCTTCGACCGGGCCACCGCCGAGGCCATCGCCCAGCGCTTCGTCCGCGTCCTGGGCCGGCTCGTGGCCGACCCCGCACGCGCGATCTCCACCCTCGACGTCCTCGACGCCGCCGAACGCGAGCAGCTGCTCGCCCCCGCCGGCGACAGCACCGTCACCGCGCCCGCGGCCACCGTCCCGCAGCTGTTCGAGAGCCAGGCCGCCCGCACCCCCGACGCCCCCGCACTCACCTGCGAGGGACGCACCCTCACCTACCGCGAACTGGACGAACGGGCCGACGCCGTCGCCCGCGAACTCATCCGTCACGGAGCCGGCCCCGAGGACCTGGCGGTCCTCGCCCTGCCACGCACCGAGGACCTGGTGATCGGCCTGCTCGGGATCCTCAAGTCCGGCGCCGGCTACGTACCGCTGGACCCGCAGTACGCCCGCGGCCGGGCCGACAGCGTCCTCACCGAGGCGGCACCGCGCTTCGCGGTCACCGACACCGCCACCTGGCAGGACCTCCCCGCCGCCGGCACCGACAGCATCGCCGCCGTCGTCCGCCTCGACCGGCGCGCCGACTGGCCGACGAGCGGCGCCCCCGCCGCCACGGCGCGCCGCGCACCGCTCGGCCCGGACAACCTCGCCTACGTCATGTACACCTCCGGCACCACGGGCAAGCCCAAGGGCGCCGCCATCACCCACCGAAGCGTCGTCGACGGCGTACGGGAACTGGTCGGCGTCCTGGACGCCCCGCCCCGCTGGCGGATGCTGGCCGGCACCTCCGTCAACTTCGACGTCTCCGTCTTCGAGCTGCTGACCACCCTGACCACCGGCGGCACCGCCGAGATCGTCACCAGCGCGCTCGCCCTGGCCGAACGCGACCACTGGGACGGGCACGTCATCAGCGGCGTCCCCTCGGTGATCGGCGAACTCGTCCCCCACCTCGGCAAGGCACCCGACGTCCACACCGTCGTCCTGGCCGGCGACCTGCTCCCGGGCCGCCTGGTGCGCCAGCTGCGCCAGGCCCTGCCCGCCGCCAGGATCGTCAACTCCTACGGCCAGAGCGAGAGTTTCTACGCCACCGCCTTCTCCCTCGCGCCCTCCGAGGAAGGCGACGACGCCGACGTCACCCCCATCGGCACCCCGCTGGGCAACATGCGCGCCCACGTCCTTGGACCGGGCCTCGCCCCGGTGCCCCCCGGCGTCGTCGGCGAACTGTACGTCGCCGGCAGCTGCCTGGGTCGCGGCTACCACGGCCGGGCCGCCCTGACCGCCGACCGGTTCGTCCCCGACCCCTACGGCCCCGCCGGTTCACGGATGTACCGCACCGGCGACCTGGCCCGCCGCAACACCCGGGGCCTGCTGGAATGCGTCGGCCGCGGCGACGGCCAGGTCAAGATCCGCGGATTCCGCATCGAGACCGCCGAGGTCGAGGCCGCCATCACCCGGCACCCCGGGATCAGCGAGGCCGTGGTCATCAGCCGCGAGATCCCCGCGGGCGGCAGACGACTCGTCGCCTACGTGGTGCACACCGGCGAGGGAGCCGTCGGCGACGACGGCGCCGGAGGCATCGGCGACGTCGACGTCCTGGCCGGAGCCTCCTCCGCCGAACTGCGCAAGTTCGTCGCCCAGCGCCTGCCCGACTACATGGTGCCCGCCGCCTTCGTCGCCCTGGGCCGCCTCCCGCTCGGCCCGACCGGCAAACTCGACCGCTCGGCCCTGCCCGAACCGGAGTTCCTCGGCGAGGCCTACCGCGAGCCGCGCACCGAGGCCGAGGCCGTCATCACCGCCGCCTACGCCGACGTCCTGGGCGTGGAACGCGTCGGCGCCGACGACGACTTCTTCGCGGTCGGCGGCGACAGCCTGCGCTCCATCCAGGTCGTCGCCCGCGCCCGCGCCCGCGGCCTGGAACTGTCCACCCGGGAGATCTTCGAGTGCCGCACCGCGGCCCGCCTCGCCGAGGTGGCCTCCGCCCGCCAGGGCCACACCCCCGTCCTGGCCGAGGACGCCAGCGGCGGCGTCGGACCGATGCCGCTGCAACCGGTCGCCCGGCACGTGTTCGAACACGGCGGCGGCACCGACCGGTTCGCCATGTCGATGGTCCTCGAACTGCCCCCGGGCATCGACGCGGACGGCCTCGCCGCGACCCTGGACGCCGTCCTGGACCGGCACGACCTGCTGCGCGCCCAGCTGGTGCCCGGCGACGAACCCACCCTCCTCGTGCGAGCGGCCGGCACCGTACGGGCGGCGGACCTCATCCACCGCGTCGACTGCGACGGCCGCTGGGACGGGCCCACCGCACCGGCCGAGGCGAAGGCGCACCTCCACGACGCCGTCGGCCGCCTCGACCCCACGGCCGGAACCATGGCGGACTTCGTCTGGTTCGCCACCGGGCAGGGCCGGGGCAGGCTGCTCGTGGTCCTGCACCACCTGGTCGTCGACGGCGTCTCCTGGCGCATCCTCATGTCGGACCTCGCCGAGGCCTGGCAACAGGTCCGCGACCGCACCACGCCCGACCTGCCCGCCGTCGGCACCTCCGCCCGCCGCTGGGCCGCCGCCCTGGCCGACGAGGCCCTCACCGAGGCGCGCGAGGCGGAACTGCCGTACTGGCGCGACGTCCTGGAATCCCCCAACCCCCCGCTGGGCACCCGGGCGTTCGACCCGGCACGCGACCTGTGGTCCACCGTCGAGACCGTACGCGTGCAGCTGCCCGCCGACGTCACCGACGCCGTGCTGACCACCCTGCCCGCCGCGTTCAAGGGCACCGGCACCGACGTCCTGCTCGCCGCGCTCGCCCTCGCCGTGAACCACTGGCGCGCCGCCGACGGCTCCACCCTGGTCCGCCTCGAAGGACACGGCCGCGAGGAGGACGCCGTCCCCGGCGCCGACCTCTCCCGCACGATCGGCTGGTTCACCACCATGTACCCCGCCCGCGTCGACGTGAGCGCGGTCGACCTGGACGGCGTGCTGGCCGGCGGCCCCGCCGCCGCGAAGGCGATCAAGCTGGTCAAGGAGCAGCTGCGCGAGATCCCCGACAAGGGCCTGGGCTACGGGCTGCTGCGCCACCTCAACCCCGAGACCGCCGATCAGCTCGCCGGCCTGCCCGTCCCGCAGATCGGGTTCAACTACCTCGGGCGGATCTCCGACGCCGACGTGCCCGAACACCTGCGCACCGGCGGATGGGGACCGGCGCCCTGGTCCGCCGACCTCGTCGCGGAACCCGACCCGGACCTGCCCGCGCTGTCCGCCCTGGAGGTCAGCTCGGTCGCCACGGACACCGCCGACGGCCCCCGCCTGCAGGCCGCGTTCATGTTCCCCACCGGGGTGCTCTCCCGCGAACGGACCTCGGAACTGGCCGAGCTGTGGGTGAAGGTGCTGCACGGCATGGCCGCCTACGCCGCCACCGGCGACGCCGGCGGCCTCACCTCCTCCGACGCCCCGCTGGTCACCGTCGCCCAGCGCGACATCGAGACCTGGGAGGAGCGCTACGGCCCGCTGCTGCACATATGGCCGCAGGCTCCCGGACAGTCCGGCATCCAGTTCCAGGCGGCACTCGCCGAAGACACCTTCGACGTCTACCACATGCAGTTCGTGCTGCACCTGAGCGGACCCGTCGACCCCGACCGCATGCGCGCCGCCGGACAGGCCCTCCTGGAGCGCTACCCCAACCTGCGCTCCGCGTTCACGACCAGCGCCGACGGCGAACCCGTCCAGGTCGTCGCCCAGCACGTCACCCTGCCCTGGCGGCACCTGGACCTGACCGGCCGCACCGAGGCCGAACAGAACACCGCACTGGACCGGGCACTCGCCGCCGACCGCGCCGACCGGCTCGACCCCACCCGGCCGCCCCTGCTGCGCCTGGCCCTGCTCACCTGCGGCCCCCGCCAGGCCAAGCTCGTCCTCACCGCCCACCACACCCTCTTCGACGGCTGGTCCTCACCGCTGGTGATCACCGACCTGGTGAGGCTGTACGCCGGCACCACGGACCTCGCACCCGTCCGCTCCTACGGCGACTACCTGGCCTGGCTGAACCGGCAGGACAAGGAGGCCTCCGCCGCCCGCTGGAAGGCCGAACTCGACGGATTCGACGAGCCGACCCTCGTCGCCGCGGACCTCACCGCCCAGGGAGAGGCATCCTCCCTCGGACGCGTCGAGGTACCGCTGTCCATCGACAAGGGCCGCGAACTGGCCCGGCGCGCCGCACAGCTCGGCGTCACCCTCAACACCCTGCTCCAGGGCGCCTGGGCGGTGCTGATCTCGAAGCTGACCGGGCAGCACGACGTGGTGTTCGGCGCCGCCGTCAACGGCCGCCCCGCCGACCTGACCGGCAGCGACGAGATGGTCGGCCTGTTCATCAACTCCCTGCCGACCAGGGCCCTGTGCCGGCCCGACCTCAGCCTCGCCGAGGTCATCACCGACCTGCAGAACCGGCAGATCGCCCTCCTCGACCACCACTACTACGGCCTGGCCGACATCCAGCGCGGCACCGGCCTGCCCTCCCTGTTCGACACGATCGTGGTGTTCGAGAACTACCCCGTCGACCGCGAGGGCATCGTCGACGCCAACACCTCAGCCGGCTTCACGATCGACGCCATCCGCCCGTTCGCCGGCTCCCACTACCCCCTCACCCTCAACTCCTCCGACCCCTACCTGCGCCTGTCCCTCGACTACCAGAAGAACCTCTACGGCCACCGGGCCGCCCAGACCGTCGCCGCCCGGCTCGTCCGCGTCCTGGACCAGGTGCTCCAGGACCCCACCGTCCCCCTCGCCGCCGTCGACGTACTGGGCCGGGACGAACACGACCACCTGGTACGGCGGATCAACGACACCGCGCACCCGCTCACCCCCACCACCCTGCCCGACGCGTTCGAGGCACAGGTGGCACGCGACCCCGACCGCATCGCGGTGATCGGCGAACACGAACGGCTCACCTACGCCGAGTTCAACACCCGCGCCAACCGGCTCGCCCACTGGCTGATCGAACAGGGCGCCGGCCCCGAGCAACTGGTCGCGGTGAAGATCCCCCGCTCCGTGGACCTGATGGTGGCGATCTACGCCGTCGTCAAGGCCGGCGCCGCCTACCTGCCCATCGACACCGAACTCCCCGAGGACCGGGTCCGCCACGTCCTGGACAGCGCCCGGCCGCTGCTGGTCCTGGACCAGACCCTCCCGGACGTCACCGGCCGCCCCGGCACCGACCCCGCCCGCACCCTGTCACCGGACAACGCCGCCTACGCCATCTTCACCTCCGGCTCCACCGGCGGCCCCAAGGGCGTCCCGGTCGCCCACCGGGCCATCATGAACCGGCTCGCCTGGGGACTCGCGCACTTCGACGTCACCCCCCAGGACCGGGTACTGCTCAGCACCACGGCCAGCTTCGACGTGTCGGTGCCGGAACTGTTCGCCCCCCTCCAGGCCGGCGCCGCCGTCGTCGTCGCCCGCCCCGACGGACGCCGCGACCCCGCCTACCTGGCCGACCTGATGCGACGCGAGAAGGTCACCGGCGCCGACTTCGTCCCCTCCCTGCTGGAGGCCTTCGTCGCCGAACCCTCCGCCAAGGACTGCACCAGCCTGCGCTGGATCGAGGTCGCCGGCGAGGCGTTCCCGCCCGCGCTCGCCGACCGCTTCACCGAACTGCTCCCGAACTGCACCGCCAACAACCTCTACGGGCCCACCGAGGCCGCCGTCGAGGTCACCGCCCACCGGTACGTCCCCGGCAGCGGCCGCCTCCCGATCGGCACCCCGGTGTGGAACACCCAGGTCTACGTCCTGGACGCCGCCCTGCGCCCGGTCCCCGCCGGAGTCACCGCAGAGCTCTACCTCGCCGGCGACCAGCTCGCCCGCGGCTACCTCGGCCGCACCGCGCTGACCGCCGGCCGCTTCGTGGCCTGCCCCTTCGGCCCGCCCGGCACCCGCATGTACCGCACCGGCGACGTCGTGCGCTGGAGCGAGGACGGCCAGGTCGAGTACATCGGCCGCTCCGACTTCCAGGTCAAGCTCCGCGGCTTCCGCATCGAACTCGGCGAGATCGAACAGGCCCTCGCCTCCCACCCGGACATCGACAGCGCCGTCGCCCTCGTCCGCGAGGACCACCCCGGCGACCAGCGGCTCGTCGCCTACCTCGTGCCCGCCGCCAGCACCGGCCCCGCCGCCCTCGACCTGGCGGCCCTGACCGCCCTGGCCCGCGAACGGCTGCCGGAGTACATGGTCCCCACCGCCCTCGTCCCGCTCGCCGGCCTGCCCCTGACCCCCAGCGGAAAACTCGACCGGGGCGCCCTGCCCGCACCGGACCGCGCCGCGACCGCCACCGGGCGAGGACCGCGCAACCACAACGAGGAAGTCCTGTGCCGGCTGTTCGCCGAACTCCTCGGGGCCGACGAGGTCGGCGTCGACGTCGACTTCTTCGACAACGGCGGGCACTCGCTGCTGGCCACCCGGCTGGTCGGCCGCATCCGCAACGAACTCGGCGTCGAGGTGAAGGTCACGACCGTGTTCCGCAGCCCCACCGTCGCCGAACTGGCGGCCCGGATCGAGAAGTCGGCCAAGTCGAACCGCCTCCAGCTGCGACAGATGAACGTTTAGGAGTAGCACGATGATCCCGTTGTCCTTCGCCCAGCGTCGGCTGTGGTTCCTCCACCGACTGGAGGGGCCGTCCGCGACGTACAACATCCCGTTCGTGCTGCGCCTGGACGGGCCGCTGGACACCCGGGCCCTGGCCGCGGCGGTGACCGACGTCACCACCCGGCACGAGAGCCTGCGCACCCTGCTCGTCGAGAGGCAGGACGGCACACCGGAGCAGCGCATCCTGGAGCCCGGGGAGGCGGACCTCTCCTTCCGGGTGACCGACGTGGCCGCGGACGCGGTGGACGAGGCGATGCGGCGCTTCGTGGGCGAGGGCTTCGAGCTGGATGCGGACCTGCCGCTGCGCACCCGCGTCTTCCGCCTCTCCGCGCACGAGCACGTGCTCGTGTTCGTCTTCCACCACGTCGCCGCGGACGGCGCCTCCATGGCCCCGTTCCTGCGCGACCTGCTCACCGCCTACGCCGCCCGCGGCCGCGGCGAGGCCCCCGACTGGCAGCCGCTGGCCGTGCAGTACAAGGACTACACCGTCTGGCAGCGGCAGATGCTCGGCGACGAGGACGACCCCGACAGCGTCGCCTTCGAACAACTCGACTACTGGCGGCAGGAGTTGAGCGGAGTACCGCAGCCGGTCCAGCTGCCGCTCGACCGCCCGCGGCCGACATCGGCCGGCCACCGCGGCGGCCATGTCGACCTCGAACTCGAACCCGAGACCGTCGCCGGCATCGGCCGCCTGGCCGCCGAACACGGCGCCACCGCGCCGATGGTCGCCCAGGCCGCCCTCGCGGTCCTGCTGCACCACCTCGGCGCCGGCAACGACCTCACCATCGGCAGCCCCATCGAAGGCCGCCCCGACGAACAGCTCGAAGACCTCATCGGCTTCTTCGCCAACACCTGGGTGCTGCGCGTCGACCTCTCCCGCAACCCCACCTTCGGCGACCTGCTGGACCAGGTCCGCGACCGCGCGCTCGGCGCCTACGACAACCAGGACGTCCCCTTCGAGCACCTGGTCGAACTCCTCAACCCCGACCGCACCACCGCCTACCAGCCGCTCTTCCAGGTCATGCTGGCCTGGCAGTTCGCCTGGTCCCCGCTGGAGATCCCCGGCCTCAAGGTCACCCCCGTCCCGCTGGGCACCGACACCGCCAAGTTCGACCTCTTCTTCAACATCGTCCCCGACCCCTCCGGCCGCGCCTACGGACGGCTGGAGTACGCGACGGAACTGTTCGACCACGCCACCGCCCAGAGCCTCGTCGACCGCTACGTCCGCATCCTGCGCCAGGTCGTCGCCGCCCCCGGCACACGCCTGGGCCACGTGGACGTGCTCACCGCGGCCGAACAGGAGCGGCTGCACCGGCTCAACGACACGGCCGCACCCGTGCGGGGCGCGACGGTGACGGAACTGGTCGCCGCCCAGGCGGCGCGGACACCGGACGCGACCGCGGTGCTCTGCGGTCCGTCCCGGCTCTCCTACCGCGAACTGGAGACCCGCTCCGGCCGGCTGGCCGCCGTACTGCGCGAGCGCGGCGTGGGGCCCGACGTCCTGGTCGCCGTCGCCCTGCCCCGCTCCACGGACCTGGCCGTCGCCCTCCTCGCCGTCCTCAAGGCCGGCGGCGCCTACCTGCCCATCGACCCCGGCTACCCGTCCGCGCGCGTCGACCTCCTGCTCACCACCGCCGACCCGGCCCTGGTGGTGACCGACCACGCGACGGCCGGCACCGTGGCCAAGGGCCCGCAGCGGCTCCTGCACCTCGACGACCTGGACCTCGAGACGGAGCCGGACGGCCCCGTCGTCGACGCCACGACGTCCGGAGTGCGCCCGGACCACCTCGCCTACGTGATGTTCACCTCCGGCTCGACCGGCACCCCCAAGGGCGTCGCCGTCACCCACGCCGGAGTCGTCAACGGCGTACAGGACCTGGCCCGGCGCCTCGACATCGAGCCGGGCTCCCGGATGCTCGCCGCGACCTCGGTGAACTTCGACGTCTCCGTCTTCGAGATCTTCACCGCCCTGACCCGCGGCGCGAGCGTCGAGATCGTCCGCGACGTCCTCGAACTCGCCGAACGCGACAGTTGGTCCGGCACCACCATCAGCGCCGTACCCACCGTGTTCTCCGCACTCCTCGACCAGGTCGCCACCGACGGCGCCCCCGGCCTGCGGCTCGACGTCGACACCGTCGTCCTGGCCGGCGAGGCGCTCTCCGCCGACACCGCCGCCAAGATCCGCCGGGCCCTGCCCGGCACCCGCGTCGTCAACGCCTACGGCCAGACGGAGAGCTTCTACACCTCCACCTTCACCGTCCCGAAGGAGTGGACCGGGACCGGCGCGGTACCGGTCGGCACCCCGCTCGCCAACATGCGCGCCCACGTCCTGGGACCCGAACTCACCCCGGCCCCGCCGGGCGTGACCGGGGAACTGTACGTCGCCGGCCACCTCGCCCGCGGCTACCACCAGGGCCCGGCCGCCACCGCCGAACGCTTCGTGCCCTGCCCCTTCGGCCCGCCCGGCACCCGCATGTACCGCACCGGCGACCTCGCCCGCTGGGACACCCACGGCCGCCTCAGGTACGCCGGACGCGCCGACGACCAGGTCAAGGTGAACGGCATCCGCGTCGAGCCGACCGAGATCGAGACCGTCCTGGCCCAGCACCCCGCCGTCGCCCAGGCCGTCGTGACGGTGTGCGCGGACCACAGCGGAACCAAGCGGCTCGTCGGCTACGTGGCCCAGGTGAGCGCCGCCGCCGCGGACGGCGACGTGGACATCAACGCCAGCGTGTCGGTGGCCGACCTGCGCCGCTTCGCGGCCAAGCGGCTGCCCGACTACATGGTGCCCGCCCAACTGGTCGTCCTCGACCGCCTCCCCCTGACCGCGAACGGGAAACTGGACCGCGCCGCCCTGCCCGCACCGGAGTTCACCGGCGCCCAGTACCGCCCCCCGCGCACCGGGACCGAACGGATCCTGGCCGAGGTGTACGCCGACGTCCTGGGCGCCGGACAGATCGGCGTCGACGACGACTTCTTCACCGGCGGCGGCGACAGCATCCGCTCCATCCAGGTCGTGGCCCGCGCCAAGACCCGCGGCGTCCTCGTCACCACCCGGGAGATCTTCGAGCACCGCACCGTCGCCCGGCTCGCCGAACTGGTCGAGGGCCGCGCCGAGGAGGAGCGGGTGACCCTGCCCGAGCTGCCCGGCGGCGGGGTGGGCTGGGCCCCGCTGCCGCCGACCGCCGCCCACGTCCTCGCCCTGGGCGGCCCCGTCGGCCGGTTCTGCATGTCCGCACTGCTCACCCTGCCCCAGAGCATCGGCCGCGCCGCCCTGACCGCCACCCTCCAGGCACTCCTGGACCGGCACGACGCCCTGCGCTCCCACCTGGACCGGGCCGAGAAGGGCCTGCGCATGCAGGAGCCCGGCACCGTCGACGCCGCCACACTGATCCACGAAGTCCCCTACGACGCCGCCACGGTACAGACCGAACTGGACGCCGCCGCGGACCGCCTGGACCCGGACACCGGCGTGATGGCCCAGTTCGTACGGTTCACCTCCGCCACGCAGGCCGACCGGCTGCTGATCGTGCTGCACCACCTGGTCGTCGACGGGGTGTCCTGGCGGATCCTGCTGCCCGACCTGGTCGACGCCTGGCGGCGGGTCGACAGCGGCCTCGAACCCCAGCCGGCCGGCACCGGCACCTCGCTGCGCCGCTGGACCCACGCGCTCGCCGAACAGGCCGCCACCGACGCACGGGTCGCCGAACTGCCCTTCTGGCAGAAGACCCTCGCCGGCGACGAACCGGTCCTCGGCGCCCGCCCGCTGGACCCCGCCCGCGATGTCACCTCCACCGTCGACACCGTCCGCGTCCAGCTCCCCGCCGACATCACCGCCACCCTCCTCGACACCGTGCCCGCCCTCTTCGGCGGCGGCGCCGACGACGGCCTCCTCGCCGCCCTCGCCCTGGCCCTGGCCCGCTGGCGCCGCACCCGCGGCATCGGCGCCGCCCCGGCCCTGGTCCGCCTGGAGGGCCACGGCCGCGAGGACCACCTCGTGCCCGGCGCCGACCTGTCCGCCACCGTCGGCTGGTTCACCGCCATGTACCCCGTCGCCCTGGACGTCACCGGCATCGACCTCGCCGACGCGTTCGCCGGCGGCGCGGCCGCCGGCCGGGCCGTCAAGGCCGTCAAGGAACAACTGCGGGCCGTCCCCGACCACGGCATGGGCTACGGCCTGCTGCGCCACCTCAACGCCAGGACCGCACCCGCGCTGGCCCGCCTGCGCCGCCCGCAGATCGGCTTCAACTACCTCGGCAAGGCCTCCGGCGCCGACATCCCCGAACACCTGCGGGGCCTGGGCTTCACCCCCGACACCACCCACCGCGACCTGATCGCCGCCCCCGACCCGGACATGCCCGTCCTGTCCGCGCTGGAGATCAACGCGGTGGCCACCGACACCGGCGCCGGCGACGAACTGACCGCCTACTTCGGCTTCCCCACCGGCGTCCTCACCCGCGAGGACGTCACCGAACTGGCCGGCCTGTGGACCCAGGCCCTGACCGCCCTGGCCCGCCACGCCGCCACCCCCCACGCCGGCGGCCTCACCCCCAGCGACGCACCCCTGGTCGGCGTCGGCCAGAACGAGATCGACGCCTGGGAGACCCGCTTCGGCAAGCTCGCCAGGATCTGGCCCGCGACCCCCGCCCAGTCCGGGATCCTCTTCCAGGCCAAACTCGCCGGCGCCGCACGCGACCCCTACCACATCCAGCTGGTCTTCCACCTGTCCGGCCGGGTCGACCCCGAACGGATGCGCCGCGCCGGACAGGCACTCCTGGACCGCCACGCCGTCCTGCGCGCCGCGTTCGTCGACCGCGCCGACGGCGACCTCGTCCAGGTGATCCCCCGGACGGTGCCCCTGCCCTGGCAGCACCTCGACCTGACCGCCCTCGACGAAGCCGAACGCACCCGCAGGTTCGAGGAGTTCCTCACCCACGACCAGCAGGACCACTTCGACGCCGGCCGGCCGCCGCTGCTGCGCCTGGCCCTGGCCGTCCTGGACCCCGACCGCCCCGAACTCGTCCTGACCGCCCACCACGCCCTCTACGACGGCTGGTCCACCCCGCTGCTGATGCAGGACCTGCTGCTCCTCTACGCCTCCGACGGCGACCCCCGCGACCTGCCCGCCCCCCGCGACTACGGCGACTTCCTGACCTGGCTCACCCGCCAGGACCCCGAGGAGTCCGCCCGGGCCTGGGCGGCCGAACTCGACGGGATCGACGAGCCCGCCCTGCTCGCCCCCGACTCCGCGGACACCGACGACGGCGTCCGCGACCAGGTCGAGGTCGCCCTGCCGATCGAGGAGGCCCACGAACTGGTGCGCCGCTCCTCCGAACTGGGCATCACCGTCAACACCCTGGTCCAGGGCGCCTGGGCACTGCTCCTGGGCCAGCTCACCGGCCGCCAGGACGTCGTGTTCGGCGCGACCGTCTCCGGACGCCCGCCCGCCGTGACGGACGTGGAGTCGATGGTCGGCATGTTCATCAACACCCTTCCCGTACGGGTCTCCTACGCGCCCGGCGACACCGTCGGCGAGGTCCTCCACCGGCTCCAGCGCCGCCAGGCCGCCCTGGCCGAGCACCACCACCACGGGCTCGCCGAGATCCAGAAGTCCGCCGGAGTACGGTCCCTGTTCGACACCCTGGTCGTCTTCGAGTCCTACCCCGTCGACCGGGAGGGCCTGGAGGACGCCAGCGACGCCGCCGACGGCATCACCTTCACCGGCCTGCGCCCCTTCGCCGGCAACCACTACACGCTGTGCCTGACGGCGGCGGCCGACCCGCACCTCCAGCTCGTCATCCAGTACGCGCCGTCCGTCTTCGACCGGGACACCGTCCGCACCTACGCCGACCGCCTGGTGCGCTTCCTGCGCCAGCTCGCGGCCGACCCCACGCTGAGGACCGCACGCGTCGACGCCCTCCAGGACGGCGAACGCGAACGGATGCTGGCCCCCTTCGACGAGGACGCCGCCCGCGCCCGCCGCGTCACGCTCACCGAACTGGTCGAGGCACAGGCGGCCCGCCTCCCCGACAAGACCGCCGTGGTCGCCGTCGGCCGGTCACTGACGTACGCCGAACTCGACGCCCGCGCCGAGGCCCTGGCCGCCGAGCTGACCCGGCACGGCGTCGGCCCCGAGACCGTCGTCGGCCTGGTCCTGCCCCGCACCGTGAACATGGTCGTGGCCCTGCTGGGCGTGCTCAAGGCGGGCGGCGCCTACCTGCCCGTCGACCCCGCCTACGCCGCCGCCCGCCTCCCGCACGTCCTGCCCACCGCCCGCCCCCACCTGGTCCTGACCGACACCGCCACCCGCCCCCTCGTCCCCGCCACCGACATCCCCGTCCTGCTCCTGGACGACATCGACCTCACGGCGGCGCCCGCGGACACCTCCGGCACCGCGCCGCGCCCCAAGGCAGGCCCCGACAGCCTCGCCTACGTCATCTACACCTCCGGCTCCACCGGCGTGCCCAAGGGCGTGGGCGTCACCCAGTCCACCGTCGTCAACGCCGTGGACACGATGGTCGCCCAGGCCGGCGCCGAGGACGGACGGCGCGTCCTGGTCGCCGCCTCCTTCGGCTTCGACGTCGCCACCTTCGAGACGTTCGCGGCCCTCACCCGCGGCGGCACCGCCGAGATCGTCCGCGACGTGCTGGAACTGGCCGAACGCGACCACTGGGACGTCGACGTCATCTGCTCGGTGCCCTCCGCCTTCGCCGAACTCGTCGACCAGCTCGCCGGCCGCATCGACCCCACCGCACTGAACATCTCCGGAGAGGTCCTCACCCCGGTCCTCGCCGAACGGGTCCGCACCCGCTGGCCCAAGGCCCGCGTCATCAACAGCTACGGCCCCAGCGAGACGTTCTACGCCACCGGCTTCCTCCTCGACCCCGACGAGCCCTACCCCACCGGCGTGCCCATCGGCCGTCCCTTCCCCGGCGTACGGGCCTACATCCTCGGCCCCGGCCTCGGCCTGCTGCCCGCGGGCACCCCGGGCGAGCTGTACCTGGCGGGCGCCGGACGCGGCTACCACCGCCAGCCGGCCCTGACCGCCGACCGGTTCGTCCCCGACCCCCACGGACCCGCCGGCTCCCGGATGTACCGCACCGGCGACCTGGCCCGCTTCACCCCCGACGGACAGCTCCAGCACCTGGGCCGCATCGACACCCAGGTCAAGATCCGCGGCTACCGGGTGGAACCCGCCGAGGTCGAGGCCGCCCTGACCACCCACCCGGACATCGCCCAGGTCGCCGTCGTCACCCAGCAGCCCGGCGACACCACCCCCTACCTGGCCGCCTACCTCGTCCCCGCCGAGGGCGCGAGCGTGCCGGACGCCGCCGAGATCCAACGACACCTCGCCGACCGGCTGCCCGAGTACATGGTGCCCGCCGCCTACGTACCGCTGGAGCGGCTGCCGCTGTCACCCAACGGCAAACTCGACCTCAAGGCCCTGCCCGCACCCGACCTCACCTCCGCCACCCCCTACCGGGCACCCGCCACCCCCCGCGAACAGGCACTGGCCCGCCTGTTCGCCGAGGTCCTCGGCCTGGAGAAGGTCGGAGCCGACGACGGCTTCTTCGAACTCGGCGGGCACTCCCTGCTCGCCACCCGCCTGATCACCCGCGCCCGCGCCGAGATCGGGATGGAGATCCCCATCCGCAAGATCTTCGACCTGCCGACGGTCGCGGCGCTCGCCGCCTGGTCGGAGGAATCGGCCGTACCCCTTCGCCCCGCTCTCCGCAGGATGATCCCAGAGGAGCAGACCCCGTGATTCCGCTTTCCTTCGCACAGCGCCGCATGTGGCTCACGCACCAGCTGGAGGGCGGGGCCGAGACCTACAACATCTCCCCGGCCTTCCGGCTCAAGGGCCCGCTGGACGAAGCCGCCCTGACCGCCGCGATCCAGGACGTCGTCGCCCGCCACGAGACCCTGCGCACCACCTACGTGCTCGACGACAACGACGAACCCCACCAGCGGATCCTGCCCGCCGCCCAGGCACCCGTCGACGTGCCCGTCGTCGACGTGGCACCCGGCCGCCTCGACGCCGAGGTCGACGCCTTCATCGCGCACCGCTTCGACCTCATGGCCGACATCCCCTTCCGGGTCCGCCTGTTCCGCTGCTCGCCCGAGGAACACGTCCTGGTCCTGCTCATCCACCACATCGCCTCCGACGGCGTCTCCGGCGGCCCCCTCGCCCGCGACCTGACCACCGCCTACACCGCCCGCCTCGCCGGCACCGCACCCGTCTACGAGCCGCTCGCCGTCACCTACAAGGACTACGCGCTGTGGCAGCGCGAACTCCTCGGCGACGTCACCGACCCCGGCTCGCTGGCCGCCGCCCAGGCCAACCACTGGCGCAAGGAACTGACCGGCGTACCGCAGCCGCTGAGCCTGCCGCTGGACCGCCCGCGGCCCGCGGCCCGCGACTCCAAGGGCGACTCCCTCCCGCTGCGGGTCGAACCCGAGGTCGCGGCCCGCCTCCAGAAACTCGCCGACGAACGCGGCATGACCATGTCGATGGTCGTGCAGGCCGCGCTCGCGGTCCTGCTGGGCAAACTCAGCGGCGGCCAGGACGTCACCATCGGCAACCCGATCGCCGGACGCACCGACGAAGGACTCGCCGACCTGGTCGGCCTGTTCGTCAACACCCAGGTCCTGCGCGTCGACCTCACCGGCAACCCCTCCTTCACCGACCTGCTCCCACAGGTCCGCGACAAGGCGCTGGCGGCCTACGAGCACCAGGACGTGCCCTTCGAGACCCTGGTCGAACTGATCAACCCCGAACGCTCCACCTCCTACCAGCCCCTGTTCCAGGTCATGTTCGCCTGGCAGAGCTTCGAGAAGGCCGACTTCGAACTGCCCGGACTCAAGGTCGAGTTCGAGCAGTACCTCACCAACACCTCCCTGGCCGACCTGTTCTTCAGCCTCGCCTACGACACCACCGGCGCACTGCGCGGCGACCTCATGTACGCCACCCAGCTCTTCGACCGCGACACCGCCGAAGCCCTCGCCGACCGGTTCGTCCGGGTCCTGGAGCAGGTCGCGGCGGCTCCCCGGGCCCCGATCGGTGCGATCGAGGTGCTGGGGGAGCAGGAGCGTGAGCGGCTGGTGCGGCGGGTCAACGCCACAGCGCGCCCGGTCGCCGCGACCACCCTGCCGGACGCGTTCGAGGCGCAGGTGGCCCGCACTCCGGAGCGTGTGGCGGTGATCGGCGAGCACGAGAGCCTGACCTACGCCCAGTTCAACGCCCGCGCCAACCGGCTCGCGCACTGGCTGATCGAACAGGGCGCAGGGCCGGAGCAGTTGGTCGCGGTGAAGATCCCCCGCTCGGTCGACCTGCTGGTGGCGGTGTACGGCATCGTCAAGGCCGGTGCCGCCTACGTGCCGCTGGACACCGAGCTGCCAGCCGAGCGCGTACGCCATATCCTCGCCGTCGCGGACCCGCTGCTGCTCCTTGAGGACGTCCTGCCGGACGTGTCGGGGTATCCGGACACCGACCCCTCGCGCACGCTGTCGCCGGAGAACGCCGCCTACGTGATCTTCACGTCGGGTTCCACCGGTGGGCCCAAGGGTGTTCCGGTGGCGCACCGTTCGATCACGAACCGGATCGAGTGGGGTCTGGAGCACTTCGCGGTCACGGTCGAGGACCGGATGCTGATGAGTACGTCGGCGAGTTTCGACGCCTCGGTGCCGGAGATGTTCTCCAACCTGCAGACCGGTGCCTCGGTGGTGGTGGCCAGTGCGGAGGGTCGCCGGGATCCGGCGTATCTGGCCGAGTTGATCCAGCGCGAGCAGGTGACCGCCGCGTTCTTCGTGCCCTCCCTGCTGTCCGCGTTCGTCACCGAACCCACCGCGGCGAACTGCTCCAGCCTGCGCTGGATCGAGGTCGCCGCCGAGGCGTTCCCCGCCGCCCTCGCCAACCGTTTCACCGAGCTGCTGCCCGGCTGCTCGGCGAACAACTTGTACGGGCCGACCGAGGCGACCGTCGAGGTCACCGGCTGGCAGCACGTCCCCGGCGCCGACCGCGTCCCGATCGGCACCCCCATCTGGAACAACCAGGTGTACATCCTCGACCAGGCCCTGCGCCCGGTCGCTCCCGGTGTCGCGGGCGAGCTCTATCTGGCCGGGACCTGCCTGGCCCGCGGCTACCTCCGCCAGACCGGCCTGACCTCGGAACGCTTCGTGGCCTGTCCGTTCGGCCCGGCCGGGGCCCGTATGTATCGCACGGGTGACCTGGTGAAGTGGAACAAGGACGGCCAGGTCGAATACCTGGGCCGGACCGACTCCCAGGTCAAGGTCCGCGGCTTCCGCATCGAACTCGGCGAGATCGACCACGTCCTGTCCGGACACCCCTCGGTGGCCCAGGCCGCCGTCGTGGTCCGCGAGGACCAGAAGGGCGACCAGCGCCTGGTCGCCTACATCGAACCCGATCCCGACACCGCCGTCACCGACGTATCCGCCCAGGTGGAGGAGTGGCGCCGGATCCACGACGACGCCCACGCGGACGCCGCCGACGAGACCTGGGGCGAGGACTTCCAGCCCTTCAAGAACGTCTACACCGGCGAACCCGTCCCGCACGAGCAGCTGCTCCAGTGGCAGGACGCCGCGGCCGACCACGTCCTGCGCCACGCGCCGCGCCGGGTGCTGGAGATCGGCGTGGGCTCCGGCCTGCTCCTGTCCCGGATCGCCGGCCAGGTCGACGCCTACTGGGGCACCGACCTGTCCGCCACGGCCGTCGAGCGCCTGCGCGCCCAGGCCGAGGCGGCCGGCCACGGCGACCGGGTCCGTCTCACCGTCCAGGCCGCCGACGACCTCACCGGCCTGCCCCAGGAAGGCTTCGACACCGTCGTCCTGGACTCGGTGGTCCAGTACCTCCCGAGCGCCGACCACCTCGACCAGGTCCTCACCCAGGCCCTGGACCTCCTCGGACCCGGCGGCCGGATCATCGTCGGCGACGTCCGCAACGCCGCCACCCAGCGGATCCTGGCGACGGCCGAACAGCGCGCCCGGCAGCCCTACGCCTCCCACGAGGAGATCCGGGCGGCCGTGGAACAGGCGCTGCTGGCCGAGCGGGAACTGCTCGTCGCCCCCGAGTGGTTCGCCGAGTGGGCGGCCCGCCACCACACCGGCGCCGACATCCGGCTCAAGGCCGGGCCGGCGCACAACGCGCTGACCCGCCACCGCTACGAGGTCGTCCTGCACAAGGACCTCGAGGACGCCCTCGACCTGAGCGGTGCGCCCACCCTGCCGTGGGGCGGCGAGCTCTCCGCCCTCGACCGGCTCACCGGACACCTGGAGCGGGCGGGCGAAGGCCCGGTGCGGGTGACGGGGATCCCCAACGCGCGCCTGGTGGAGGAGGCCGCCGCGGCCGTCTTCGCCGGCACCGTCGCCGAGGACGCCCCCACCGGCCGGCCGCTGGACCCCGAGGACGTCACCGCCTGGGCCCGCGGCCGGGGCCTGGACGCCGTCCTGACCTGGTCGGGCGAGACCGTCCACGGCTTCGACGCGGTCCTGCTGCCCCCGCGGCGGACCGTCACCGGATCGTTCGTCCCCAGCGGCGTCGCCGGACGCGCCCGCACCAGCACACCCGCGCTGGCCACGGCCATCGGCCCGCTGCTGGCCGAACTGCCCGCCTACCTCGGCGCACGCCTGCCGGACTACATGGTCCCGGCCGCGATGGTCCCGCTGTCCCAGCTCCCGCTGAACCCGGCCGGCAAGATCGACCGGGCCGCGCTGCCCGCGGAACACACCACCACCGTCAGCAAGGGCGAGCCCCGCAACTCCCACGAGGAGCAGCTGTGCTCCTTCTTCGCCGAACTCCTCAAACTGGAGCGGGTCGGCATCGACGACGACTTCTTCGCCCTGGGCGGGCACTCCCTGCTCGCCACCCGGCTCAGCGCCCGCATCCGCAAGCACTTCGGCGTCGACATGCCGCTGCGCACGATCATCCAGTACCCGACCGTGGCCGAACTCGCGGCGCTGCTGCTCATCGGCGGGATCCCCGGCAACCACGACGACTCCTTCGACGTGGTGCTGCCGCTGAACCGCGACCCGGGCACGGGCAAGGAACCGGTGTGGTTCTTCCACGGCGGCGGCGGCCTGGGCTGGGCGTTCTTCACCTTCGCGCCCCACGTGCCCGACCGGCCGGCCTACTCCCTGCAGTCCCGCGGCTCCAACGGCAAGGAGCCGATGGCGCAGTCGGTGGAGGAGATGGTCGAGGACTACCTGGAGCAGATCCTCGCCGTCCAGCCCGAAGGCCCCTACTACCTGATCGGCTGGTCCTTCGGCGGGCCCATCGCGCACGCCGTCGCCGAGGCGATGGACCGGCGCGGCCTGGAGGTCGGCCTCATCGCCGTCCTGGACTCCCAGCCCGCCAACTCCCGCGCGGACAACGGCTTCCGCGAGGTCGCCGGCCGCACCAAGGAGCTCTACCGCGCCGACGTCGAGGAGGTCTTCGGCAAGTTCATGAACACCGGCAACATGGACGCCTTCCTCGACACCATGTCGCAGGTGGGCGCCAACAACCTCCAGAAGATGGGTGTCTTCGAGTCACCGGTCTACCGCGGCGACGTGCTGTATTTCAACGCCAGGCTGGACAAGGTCGACGGACTCACCTCCTACGGCCCCGACTGGCGCCCGCACGTCCTCGGCACCATCGAGGAGTACGACATCGACGCCACCCACCACGACCTGCACATGCCCAAGCCCGCCGGCCAGATCATGCGGGTCATCGCCCGGAAGCTGGCAGAGCGGTGACCGGGCCGGGCGAAACGGCCTACGAGCGAGAGGAACCGGCCGACGTGAGCACAGGAGAGACGGGGGAGCGGACCACACTGCTGTGCGTGCCGTTCGCCGGAGCGGGCCCCTCCTTCTTCCACCCCTGGCAGGACCTGGCCGCCGGCCGGTGGCGGGTGACCTCGGTCGAACTGCCCGGCCGGGAACGGCGGATCCTCGACGAGCCGTACCGCAACGTCGTCGAGGCGGCCAAGACCGAGATCGACACCGTCGTCGCCGGCCTCGGCGGGAGCGGGCCGGTCGTGCTCTTCGGGCACAGCCTGGGCGCGGTCCTCGCCTACGAACTGGTGCACCTGCTGGGCGCCCGGGGCATCCCCGTCCAACGGCTGGTCGTCAGCGGCTCACCGGGGCCCTGGACCCAGCGCGAGCGCCGCGCGGCGGGCCTTGAGGGCGACGAATTCCTCGCCCGCGTCGAGGAGTTCGCCGGGTTCCGGCACGAGGCCCTGGACCACCCGGAGATGCGGGAACTGATCCTGCCCACCCTCCAGGCCGACTGCGAGATGCACGAGGCCTACGTCCCCAGCACCGACGACCCGGTGTCCGTGCCCATCACCTCGCTGCGCGGCGAGGCCGACGGCCTGGTCACCGCCGCCGAGGCCCGCCAGTGGCGGGACGCGACCACGGCCGCGTTCGGCTGCGCCGAGTTCCCCGGCGACCACATGTACCTGGTCGACCGGGGCCGGGAGATCCTGGACCTGATCGAGACGGAGTGCGCCCGGGACCGCTGAACGCGCACGGCCGCCGGGCCGCGGTGTACGGGAAGGGCGTCCGCTCCGGCGGACGCCCTTCCCGCGTTCGCCGCCGGCCGGCCCCGCCGCCTGCTCCAGGGCGCCCCGGGGCCGGCCCCGCCGCCCGCGCACGTCCCGGATTCCGCTTGCGGCGCGGACGTGCGTGCCGTCGAGGAGGACTCGAGGACCGTGTCAGCGGTGTGACAGGGCCTTGTCAGTCACCGGTCCGACAGTGGGGGCATGAAGAGTTCCGCTATCGCAGTGACAGGGCTGCGCAAGGCATATGGCGACAAGGCCGTGCTCGACGGCATCGACTTCGAAGTCGCCGCGGGATCGGTCTTCTCCCTGCTCGGTCCCAACGGAGCGGGCAAGACGACTACGGTGAACGTCCTCACGACGCTGCTCACCGCCGACGCGGGGACCGTGCGCGTCGCCGGGCACGACGTGGCGACCGCGACCAAGGAGGTACGCGCCGCCATCGGCGTGACCGGCCAGTTCGCCGCAGTGGACGATCTGCTGTCCGGCCGCGAGAACCTGCAGCTGATGGCGGACCTCAAGCGCGTGCGGTCCGCGGGCCAGGTGGTCGACCGGCTGCTGGAGCGGTTCGACCTGGGGGAGTCGGCGGACAAGCTGGCGGCGACCTACTCCGGTGGTATGCGCCGCAAGCTGGACCTGGCGATGACCCTCGTCGGCAGCCCGCAGATCATCTTCCTCGACGAGCCGACGACGGGTCTCGACCCGCGCAGCCGGCGCACGCTGTGGGGGATCGTCCGCGAGCTGGTGGCCGAGGGCACCACCATCTTCCTCACCACCCAGTACCTGGAGGAGGCCGACCAGCTCGCCGACCGCATCGCCGTCCTCAACCAGGGCCGCCTGGTGGCCCAGGGCACGGCCGACGAGCTCAAGCGCCAGATCCCCGGCACCCACGTACGGCTCCGGTTCTCCGACATCCTCCAGCTCGACGCCGCCGCGCGGATCTTCGCCGACTCCACGCGCGACGAGGAGGAGCTGATCCTGCAGGTGCCCAGCGACGGCCGGTCCCGGTCGCTGCGGGCCCTGCTGGACCGCCTCGACGAACACACCATCGACGCACAGGAATTCTCCGTGCACACCCCCGACCTCGACGACGTCTTCCTCGCCCTGACCGAGAACACCGGCAAGGACACCGGGGCGGCCGAGGACACGAGCAAGAAGAAGGAGGCGATCGCGCGATGAGCACGGTCGCGACGGCGTTCGCCGACTCGAGCATCATGTTGCGCCGCAACGTGAAGCACACCCTGCGCAACCCCACCACGATGTTCAACGCGGTCCTGTTCCCGATCGTCATCATGCTGATGTTCGTCAAGGTGTTCGGCGGCGCGTTCAGCGTCGGCCAGCACTACATCGACTACGCGACGCCGGGCCTGCTCGTGATGGCCGTCAGCTACGGCCTGGGGGCCACCGCGACGGCCGTGAACGACGACATGACCAAGGGCATCATCAACCGGTTCAAGACCATGGACGTCTCCCGCGGAGCCATGCTCACCGGACACGTCGTCGTCACCACCGTGCGCTGCCTGGTGGCCTCCGCCGCCATCGTCGGCGTGGCCTTCGCGATGGGATTCGACCCCAAGGCGAGCGCCCTGGACTGGCTCGGCGTGTTCGGCCTGTTCGTGCTCCTGGCCGTCGGCGCCAGCTGGCTCACCGTCGCCATGGGCCTGGCGGCCAAGACCACCGAGTCGGCGGGCCTGGCCACCGTGCCGCTGATCATGCTGCCGTTCCTGAGCAGCGCGTTCGTGCCCGCGGACACGATGGGCGCCGGCGTCAAGCAGTTCGCCCAGTACCAGCCCTTCACCCCGATCATCGAGACCCTGCGCGGCCTGCTGGCCGGCCACGTCGACCACGGCGACGCGATCACGGCCGTCGCCTGGTGCCTCGGCTTCGCCGTCCTCGGCTACGTCTGGGCCCTGTCCACCTTCAAGAAGCGCGCCTGACCCACCGGCCGCCCCCACCCGATCCGCCCCGGCGAATTATTTCGCCGGGGCGGATTCATGCCGCGCGACGAACCGCAAGAACCCCCTCGCGGCAGCGGGGTCCTCGGGAGT
Source organism: Streptomyces sp. NPDC127038 (assembly GCF_042725875.1). Taxonomy (NCBI): domain Bacteria; kingdom Bacillati; phylum Actinomycetota; class Actinomycetes; order Kitasatosporales; family Streptomycetaceae; genus Streptomyces; species Streptomyces sp. NPDC127038. The sequence continues at coordinate 35,696 of NZ_JBHXDQ010000083.1, forward strand.
CAGGCGCTCTGCGGTTCCAGCAGCCGGCCGGGCCGCGGGTGCGCGACGGGCAGGTGCCGGGCGCGCTGGTCCTGGACGAGCGCGCCCAGCCGCTCCACTCCCAGGGCGATCTCCTCGGGGGTGAGCACGCTGAAGGAGAGCCGGGCCTGGTGGAACCCGGACGTGCCGCCGTAGAAGTGGTCCATCGGCGTCCACAGGACACCGAACCGGGACGCCGAGTACTCCAGCATCGCGTCGTCCGCCCGGAACGGCAGCGTCAGCACGACGAACATGCCGCCCTCGGGCGTGTTCCACGAGACGTCCTGCCCGGCGCCCGGCACCGGGGCGAAGACCGACCGCAGACGCTCCAGCAGGGTCGCCAGATTACGGCGGTAGACCTCGGCCTCACGGGCGGTGGCCCGCTTGAGGCTGCACCCGTTCTCCAGCAGGTACCCGCCGATCACCGCCTGCGCCACCGTCGAGGTGTTGAGCGTGACCATGCTCTTGAGCCGGGCGAGCAGGTCGGCCAGCAGCACCGGCTCCCGCCCCGCGGCGCCCGGCGCCGTCACCGGCTGGTCCGCGATCACATAGCCCACCCGGGCGCCGGCGAACGCGGACTTCGCGAACGACCCGAGGTGGACCACCTGCCGCCGCTCGTCCAGGGCCTTGAGCATGGGCAGCGGGGATCCGCCCGCACGGAAGAGGGAGTACGGGTTGTCCTCGATGACGAGGATCCCCTCCCGCCGCGCCAGCTCCAGCAGGGCGATCCGGTCCGCCAGGGACATGCTCGCGCCACTGGGGTTGGCGAAGTCGGGGACGACGTAACAGGCACGCGGCCGCAGGCCCTCGCTCCGCGCGGCCCGTATCTGCCGCTCCAGGTCCTCCAGATCGATGCCCCCCTCGTGCTCCCGCACCGACCGCACCGGAGCGCCGGCCACCCGGGCCGCGCCGATGAACCCGACGTAGTTGGGGGTGGCGGCCAGGATCACGTCACGGGCGTCGCGGACCAGCGCCCGCAGCAGCAGCACCATCGCCTCCTGGCAGCCGGTGGTCACCACGATGCTCTCCGGGTCGACCTGCAGGCCCTCGTCGACCTCCAGCTGGCGTGCGATGAGCTCGTGGATGAACCCCTTCGTGCGCCCGTACTGGAAGAACGTGCGCCGCACCTGCTCCGCGCCGAGCCCCTTCTCGTCCTCCAGATGGCCGCGGAACGTCGCCAGATGACGCGCGAGGTCGTCGACGTCGTAGAAGCCCTCGAACGGGCGCCCCGCGGAGAACGACACCGCGTCCGGATACCGTCCGGCGAGTTCGTTGAGCAGCGTCATGGAAGTGAGCGCGGGATCGTCGACCGACGCGTGCAGGTCGGTGACACTCAGCCGGAACGGCCCTGCTTGATTGGACATATTCACGTCATCCTCGTCCGCCGGACAACTCAGCCCTGAGCTGGTGTCGGTTGAATGCCTCGTCGGGATTCTCAAGAACATATGCGGGCCCCCTCGAACGCTGAAAGACGATGACTGGAGAAGCGATCGAATCCCGCTGCTGCGGCACACCGCGCCGCCGGCGAAACGGCCGCCCGCGCACACTGTCCCGTCAGCGGGACAGAGCGGATCGGCATCCGGACCGGCCGGCCACGCAATACCCGAAACGCGGGTACGGCATCGAGAAAGCCTTGATTTCCACGAGATGTTGACACCCCCTCGGGCGGCCAAGAGAGTAGGGAACCGACGGGCGAGCCGTGCGAAGGCCCGGGGACCGCCACCGAGACCGGCCGGCATTCCCCGGCGAACAGCCGGGCCACGAGCCGCATTTCGCGCGGCCCGCCCCGATGACGAGCGGCCGCATATCAAGGCGATGCCGCGTCGACCCTCCATTCGCCCCCCCGCACGCGGCCCGCGCCGAAATCCACGGAACCGGCGGACCGTACGCCCGGGGGCGCCTCCACGCCTTTTCCGCGCGGCACGCGGTACCCGACACCCGAGAAGGAGCTGACGCATGACCACACTTGACGAAGGCGTACTGGAGAAGGCGGCGAAGGAATACGCCGAGCAGGGCTTCTCCATCATCCGCGATGTCATTCCCCAGGAGCTCCTGGAGGAGACGGCCGCCCACGTCGACTGGCTCACCCGGAAATACCCGGACCTGCGTCCCGAGCACTTCCACCACCCGCTGATCCGCAACGACGCCTTCTGGGCCCGCCTGGTCTCCGACCCCCGCCTGGTGGACATCGCCGAGTTCTTCCTCGGCCCCGACCTGGCCTGCTTCACCGCCCACTACATCTGCAAGCCCCCCTACAACGGGCAGCCCGTGCTGTGGCACCAGGACGGCGCCTACTGGACGCTCAGCCCGATGGAGGCGCTGACGGTGTGGCTCGCCGTCGACGAGAGCACCACGCAGAACGGCTGCCTGCGCATGATCCCCGGCAGCCACCGGCTGCCGCTGCACAAGCCCTCGCTGCGCACCGACACCGACAACATGCTCTTCTCCGCCTCCGACGAGACCATCGTGCGGGAGTGGATCGACAAGGCCGGTGTCGTCGACATCGAACTCCGGCCCGGCGACGTCTCCATCCACCACCCCCACCTGCTCCACCACTCGGAGGCCAACACCTCCGCCAAGCGGCGCTGCGGCCTGGACATCGGCTACATCGCGACCACCACACGCATCCACAGCGAGGGCATCTACCTCGACCCGCTGCTGGTACGCGGAACCGACGCGGCCGGCCTGAACAACTACCGCCCCTTCCCCTCCTACCAGGACGGCGAGACGATCCCCTTCGCCGGCCAGGAGGACTGGAACGACCACGTGGCCAAGCTCAACGCGGCGCTGCCGTCCCGCACCCGGGACCTGCCCGAGGAGAGCCCCATCGAGACGACCCGGCACATGATCGAGCGGCTGCGCGCGGGCACCACCAAGGGATGACCGGGCGCCGGCCCGGGG
>NZ_JBHXDQ010000084.1:0-34724 GCF_042725875.1 Streptomyces sp. NPDC127038
CTCGCGCTTCCGGCGAGATGCAGGACGGGGGGCTCCAGCTCCCGGCTGGGTACGCCGCGAGGGGCCGGCCAGGCCGGGTCAGGCCCCGCGGAGCGCCTCGGCGAGGGGGCCGTCGCCCTTCACGTCGACACCGCCCTCCCGCAGGGCGTCGAGCAGCGTCGACGTGCCCCGGTTCAGGGCTTCGCACGTCCGCGCGTCCGGCGCCAGACGGGCGTCCGGCTCCCGTGGGGCGGGCCCGTCCCCGTAGAGCGGCCCTTCCCCGGTGCCCAGCCACACATGGAACAGGCCTTCGTCCAGGCGGACCTCGACCAGTCCCTCGCCCGCCCCGGCGATGTCGAGACCGCGCAGCAGCGGCAGCGCGAACCAGTGGGCCCGTACCGCGTCGGTGGGCCGCCGATCGCCCAGCGCGGGCCCGCCCCACTCCCCGAGGGCGTGCAGGACGGGCAGCAACTCCCGCCCACGTTCGGTGAGTTCGTACACGTAGGCCGCGCCCGGAGGCGGCAGCCGGCGGCGGGTGGTCAGGCCGTCGCGTTCCATGTCCTTGAGCCGGGAGGCGAGGACGTCGGTGCTGACCCCCGGCAGATCGGCGTGCAGATCGGTGTAGCGGCGCGGTCCGCCGAGCAGTTCACGGACGATCAGGAGGGTCCACCGGTCCCCGACGACGTCGAGGGCACGGGCGGCGGAACAGTACTGGTCGTAGCTTCGACGCGGTGGCATGCGAGGCAGTCTAGCTATCTTGTTGGACTTTCCAAGCTCCTACTTGGTAAAACCAAGCAACACCACAACCGGAGGGCGCAGCGCATGGAGTTCCGGCAGTCGAGCAAGCTCAGCGAGGTCTGTTACGAGATCCGCGGCCCGGTGATCGAACACGCCGACGCACTGGAGGCGGCGGGTCACAGCGTGCTGCGCCTGAACACCGGCAATCCGGCCCTCTTCGGCTTCGAGGCGCCGGAGGAGATCCTCCAGGACATGATCCGGATGCTGCCCCGGGCGCACGGGTACACGGACTCGCGGGGCGTCCTGTCCGCCCGCCGCGCGGTCGCCCAGCGCTACCAGGACCGGGGCCTGGACGTCGGCGTGGACGACGTGTTCCTCGGCAACGGCGTCTCGGAGCTGGTCTCCATGGCCGTACAGGCGCTGGTCGAGGACGGCGACGAAGTCCTCATCCCCGCACCGGACTTCCCGCTCTGGACGGCGGTCACCACCCTCGCCGGCGGCAAGGCCGTGCACTACCTGTGCGACGAACAGTCCGAGTGGTACCCGGACCTGGAGGACATGGCGGCGAAGATCACCGACCGCACCCGCGCGGTCGTCATCATCAACCCCAACAACCCGACGGGCGCGGTCTATCCGAAGGAGATCGTCGAGGGCATCCTCGATCTCGCCCGCCGGCACGGCCTGATGGTGTTCGCCGACGAGATCTACGACCAGATCCTGTACGACGACGCCGTGCACCACTCGGCCGCCGCCCTCGCCCCCGACCTGGTGGTCCTCACCTTCTGCGGGCTGTCCAAGACCTACCGCGTGGCCGGGTTCCGCTCCGGCTGGCTGGTCGTCACGGGCCCGCGGCAGCACGCGCGCAGCTATCTGGAGGGGCTGACGATGCTGGCCTCGATGCGGCTGTGCGCCAACGCCCCGGCGCAGTACGCCATCCAGGCCGCGCTCGGCGGCCGCCAGTCGATCCACGAACTGACCGCACCCGGCGGCAGGCTCCGGGAGCAGCGCGACCGCGCCTGGGAGAAGCTGAACGAGATCCCGGGCGTCTCCTGCGTCAAACCCAAGGGCGCGCTGTACGCGTTCCCGCGCATCGACCCCGCCATGCACCCGATCCACGACGACGAGAAGTTCGTCCTCGACCTGTTGCTGCGCGAGAAGATCCAGGTCGTCCAGGGCACCGGGTTCAACTGGCCGCGCCCCGATCACTTCCGCATCCTCACCCTCCCGCACGCCGACGACCTGGACGCGGCGATCAGCCGGATCGGGCGGTTCCTGAGCGGGTACCGGCAGGAGCGGGCCTGAGGCCCGGGTGGGCCGACCGGGGTATCAGGTGCTGCGGCCGCGCCCGCCCGGTGTCACCGTACGAGGGACGGCAGCCGGCACAGGGACGGAAAGGGCGCGGCGATGGGTGACCTGCTCCTCGTACGGCACGGTGAGACCGAGTGGTCGATGTCCGGGCGGCACACGGGGTCGACCGACGTCCCGCTGACCGACAACGGCCGTGAGCAGGCACGGCGGCTCCGGCCGCTGATCGCCCGGCACCACATCGCGGCCGCGTTCGTCAGCCCGATGCGCCGGGCCCGGGAGACGGCCGAGCTGGCCGGGATCGGCCACGCCCGCGTGGACGCGGACCTGTGCGAGTGGGACTACGGCGGGTACGAGGGGGTCACGACCGTCGAGATCCACCGGGACCGGCCCGACTGGTTCCTGTTCACCGACGGGGTCGCGGCCGGGCCGCCCGAGCACCCCGGGGAGAGCCCGGAACAGGTCGGGGTGCGTGCCGAGCGGGCACTGGCCAGGATCGACGCGGCGCTCGCCGAGTCGGAGGGCAGCGTGGTCGTCGTCTCGCACGGTCACTTCCTGCGGGTGCTGACCGCGCGGCGGCTCGGTCTGACGGCCCAGTCCGGCGCGCTGTTCCAGCTCGGCACCGGGACGATGAGCCGCCTCAGCACGGAGCACCGCCGGCATGTGGTGGCCGGCTGGAATGTCAGACCCGACGCGTACTGTTCCCATGACGCCTTCTCCCCGGCCTCCCCTGCGGGAGAGGGGGCGGAGGAACACTGAGCCGCGGCCGGGCCCGAGCGCCGCGGCGGCACCGGGTGCCGGAGGGAGCGTGCCGTGACACGACCGCCGACCGCCGCGCAGCGGCGCATCGTCGAGGCGGCCGACCCCGTGACCGGGCGGCTGAGGGGTACGGAGGCGCAGCTCGCCGCGCTGGTGGAGCGGGGGCTCGCCTTCCGTCACCCGCGCCCCCCGCGCGACCACTTCCTGACCCCGGCCGGTCACCGGCTGCGCGAGGATCCGGGAGACGCCGGGCCCTCCGAGGTCGCCGGGGTGTCCGCCCCCGCGGACTCCGGGGTGTTCTCGGCGCGGGTCGGCGGCGAGGAGGGGGCCGTGGACGGGCCGGCGCGGCGCCGAGAGGTGCACAGCGCCTGGCAGGGGCTCCTGGAACTGCGCCGGATGACCCGCCCCGACGGTTCGTCCGGTCTTCCGTGCGCCTGGGAGCGTACGCATCTGGTGCGGGCCGCCGCGCTCGCGCTGGAGGCGGCCGGGCACCGGCCCGCCGCTGCCGAGGGCGGCGGCTACCGGATACGGGCGACACCGCAGCCGGAGGCCGTCGCCGTGCACGAACCGGACCCGGCGGAGCTTCGGGCCTGCGCGGCCACGCTGGAGCGGGCCGGCTGGCAGACCGGCGAACACACCCAGCCGCGTACGGGCATCCGGTACGTCCTGGCCTCGCCCCGGCGGACGTGAGCCGTGCCCGTGAACCCCGAAGCCGTGGGACCGGCCCCGGCCGGGAAGCAGTCGCCGTCGTCGAAGGGAAAGTCGTGGCAGAACCGTTCTTCGTCCCCGTGACCGTTCGCGGATACGAGACCGATGTGCAGGGTCATCTCAACCAGAGCGTGTACCTCCAGTACGCCGAGCACGCGCGCTGGTCGGTGCTGGAGGCGGCCGGGATCGGCCAGGCGGAGCTGCGGGCCCGCGACGCGGGCCCGGTCGTGCTGGAGACGACCATCCGCTACCGCCGCGAGCTGCGGGCCGGTGACGAGGTCGAGGTGACGTGCGCGTTCCTGTGGGGCGAGGGCAAGACCTTCCGGATCGAGCAGACGATCAGGAAGACCGACGGCACGGTGTCCGCCGAGATCACGGCGGTCGGCGGCCTGATGGACCTCACGGAGCGCCGTCTGCTGCCCGACGCACGGGACGCGTTCACGTCGCTGGCCACCGCCCCGGACGCACTGGGCCTCTGACCCCGGGGTCGCCGCCCCGCGCGCCCTAGGCGTCCACCAACTCCGGCCGGTGCTCGGCGTCGTAGGCCGCGCGCGACTCGGCGATCGTGACGCGATGCCGCTCGGCCCAGTCGGTCAGGGAGAGCAGGGTCGTGTGCAACTCACGTGCCACCGGGGTGAGTTCGTACTCGACCTTCGGCGGCACCGTCGGATGCACGGTGCGCGTGACGAGGCCGTCGCGCTCCAGGTTGCGCAGCGTCAGGGTCAGCATGCGGCGGCTGATCCCCTCGACGCTGCGCTCCAGTTCGGTGAAGCGGATCGGGCCGTGCGCGGCGGCCACGATGATCAGCACGCTCCATTTCCCGGCGACCCTGTCAAGAACCTCGCGGACCGGGCACGCCTGCGCGAGCACTGCCTGCGACGTAACACCGGTGTTCCCCTGGGACATTGAAGTGCCTCCTTATGCCGGTCTCCCATGGTCACTCACGATGTACCCCGTTACAAGTCGTGCACCAAGGGCAACCACCTGTGGAACCGCGGCGGTCCACGGAGAACACGGAGGTCATCAGTCATGCTGTCCCGGACCGGACCGGCCGGATCGCCGGCACGACGAACCCGTTCCCGGTGGGCCTCGCTCGCCGTCCTGTGCGCGGGAACCCTGATGACGGTCCTCGACGGGAACATCGTCACCGTCGCCATGCCCGCCGTCCAGAGCGACCTCGGATTCTCCGCGGCCGGTCTCGCCTGGGTCGTGAACGCCTATCTCATCCCGTTCGGGGGGCTGTTGCTCCTCGTCGGCAGGCTCGGCGATCTGCTGGGCCGCAAGCGGATGTTCACCACCGGGCTCGCCGTGTTCACGGTGGCGTCCGTGCTGTGCGGTGTCGCCGACGGACAGGCCACGCTGATCGCGGCCCGTGCCCTCCAGGGCGTCGGCGGGGCCATGACCTCGGCCGTGGTCCTCGGCATGCTGGTGGCGCTCTTCCCCGAACCCCGCGAACAGGGCCGCGCCATCGCGGTGTTCAGCGCGGTCGGCGCGGCCGGCGGGGCACTCGGCACCTTCCTGGGCGGAGCGCTGACCCAGCTCCTCGGCTGGCACTGGATCTTTCTGATCAACCTGCCGATCGGCGCGCTGGCCCTGGTCGCGGCGCTGCGGATCCTCGCCCCGGACCGAGGGACCGGGCTCGGCGCGGGCGCGGACTACCCCGGAGCGGTCCTGGTCACCGGCGCCCTGATGCTCATGGTGTACGCGATCGTCGGGGCCGGCGGGCGCGGACCCGGCGGCACACTCGCCCTCGGCGCGCTCGCCCTCGCGCTCCTCGCCGGCTTCACGCTCCGTCAGGCGCGGGCCGCCCGCCCCCTGCTGCGGCTGCGGCTGTTCCGCTCGCGGGCCCTGACCAGCGCGAACGGGGTACAGATCCTGATGATCGCCGGGATGTACGGCTTCCAGTACATCGGCGCGCTCTACCTCCAACGCGTCCTCGGCTTCAGCGAGCTGCTCACCGGTACGGCGTTCCTGCCGGCTCCGGTCACCATCGGCCTGTTGATGCTGACCCTGTCGGCGCGCACGGTCGCCCGCTTCGGCCCGTACCGCGTCCTGCTCGCCGGACTCGCCCTCATCACCGCGGGCCTGGCCCTGCTCGGACGGGCCCCGACCGCGGGTGCGTACGTCCCCGACGTGCTGCCCGCACTCCTGCTGCTCTCCGCCGGGTTCGCGGCCGCGATGCCGGCGGTGACGGGTCTCGCCATGTCGGGCGCCCGCGCCGAGGACGCGGGCCTGGCCTCGGGACTGTTCAACACCACGCAGGTGGTGGGCGGTTCGCTGGGCCTGGCGGTGCTGACCACCCTCGCGGCGGGCCGCACCGAACGGCTGGCGGCGGCGGGCGCGCCCACCGTGGCGGCGACGGCGGACGGATACCGGCTCGCGTTCGTGGTCGCCACCGCGATCGCGGCCACGGCCCTGGTCCTGGCCGCCGCGCTGCTGCGCCCCCGGCGCGCCCCGTCGACCCCGGACGCGCCGGCGGCCCCGGACGCGACGGCGGCCCCGGACGCGACGGCGGCCCCTGGGCCGGTGACGACTCCCGGCAGGTCGGCGGGCCCGGAGCAGCCCGCCGGACCCGACCCGACGCCGGCCCCGGAGCCGATCGAAAGCAGGTAAAGCGTCAACTCCCTTTGCCTCAACGGGTGTACGCCATCTCCGAACTCTGGTAGGAAACTTTCCTAACAGTACGCGGCAACACCGCTCCCCCAATCGGAGGTACCGTGCACACCCCCCACATACGTCCCTCGCGGCGCACCCTGCTCACCCTGATCGGCGCCTCACTGGTGGCAGGCCCCCTGATCGCCTCGCAGACCGCGACCGCCTCGCCGGTCGGTCTGGACGACCCGGCGAAGAAGGAGATCGCCATGAAGCTCGTCTCCAGCGCGGAGAACTCCTCGCTGGACTGGAAGGCGCAGTACAAGTACATCGAGGACATCGGCGACGGGCGCGGCTACACCGCCGGGATCATCGGCTTCTGTTCGGGCACCGGCGACATGCTCGACCTCGTGGAGCTGTACAACCGGCGCAAGCCCGGCAACGTCCTGGCCAAGTACCTGCCGGCCCTGCGCGACGTGAACGGCAGCGACTCCCACGACGGCCTGGACCCCGGCTTCCCCGCCGACTGGCGCCGGGCCGCCCAGGACACGGCGTTCCAGCAGGCCCAGAACGACGAGCGCGACCGCGTCTACTTCAACCCCGCCGTCCAGCAGGGCAAGGCCGACGGCATCGGCGCGCTGGGCCAGTTCACGTACTACGACGCCATCGTGATGCACGGCAACGGTGACGACAGCACCAGCTTCGGCAGCATCCGCAGGCGGGCCCTGGCGAAGGCGAGGACGCCCGCCCAGGGCGGCGACGAGGTGACGTACCTGAACGCCTTCCTCGACGCCCGGGTGTGGGCCATGAAGCAGGAGGAGGCCCACTCCGACACCACCCGGGTCGACACCGAGCAACGGGTCTTCGTGCGCAACCGGAACCTGAACCTCGACACGCCGCTGGACTGGAAGGTCTACGGCGACAGCTATCACATCGGCTGAGACGCGCGGCACGGCGCGGGGCGCGGCACACGTTCTCGTGCCGCGCCCCGCGTGTGTACCGGCCCGGCGGGCCGGCCCCCTGTGCGGGCCCGCCGAGACCCGGTGGGTCAGCGGGCCGGTGCCGCCGCGAGGTCCTCGCCGGCCTCCATCGGGTGCGTCACCTCGCCCGCGTCCTCGCGTCCCCTGCCCAGGTGGTTGAAGACGAGGTTGAGGACGACGGCCGTGACACAGCCCGTCGAGATCCCGGAGTCGAGGACGATCCGGGCCGTCTGCGGGAACGCGTGGTAGAACCCGGGAGCCGTGATCGGGATGATGCCGACCGCGAGCGAGACGGCCACGATCAGGACGTTGTTGTCCTTCTCCAGGCCCGCCCTGACCAGGGTCTGGATCCCGCTGGCGGCGACCGATCCGAACAGGACGACCCCCGCCCCGCCCAGCACCGGGCGCGGTACGACGGCGATCAGGGACGCGGCCATGGGGCACAGTCCCATCAGCACCAGGAATCCGCCGCCGGTGGCGACGACGTACCGGCTGCGGATCCTCGTCATCGCGACGAGACCGATGTTCTGGGCGAAGGCGCTGCACATGAAGCCGTTGAACAGCGGGCTCAGCGCCGAGCCGAGGGTGTCGGCGCGCAGTCCGGCCGCGATGGTCCGCTCGTCCGCGGGACGGTCCACGATCTCGCCGAGAGCCAGCATGTCCGCGGTCGACTCGGTCATGGAGACGACCATCACCACGCAGAGCGAGAGGATCGCGGCGAGCCGGAACTCCGGGGCGCCGAATTGGAACGGCGTCGGGAAGCCGACCACGTCCGCCGCGGCCACCGGCCCGAAGTCCGTGACGCCGAACGGGATCGCCACGATCGTGCCGACGACGAGGCCGAGCAGGACCGCGATCTGCTTGACGAAGCCCCGGGTGAAGCGGCGCAGCACCAGGACGACGAGGAGGGTCGCCGCGGCGAGTCCCAGACTGGTCGGCGAGCCGTAGTCGGCCGCCGCGGGGTCCGGGCCCTGCGCCCAGCCGAAGGCGACCGGGAGCAGGGACACACCGATGAGGGTGATCACGCTGCCGGTGACGACGGGCGGGAAGAAGCGGACGGCCTTGCCGAAGTAGGGGGCCGCGACGAAGCCGAGGACACCGGCGACGATGACGGCGCCGAAGATGACGGGGAGGGCCTCGCTCTTGTCCTTGACGGAGGCGGCGACCGCGGTCATGGGGGCGACACCGGCGAAGGTGACGCCGTTGACGAAGGGCAGCCGGGCTCCGATCCCGCCGATGCCGAGGGTCTGGAGGAAGGTGGCGAGGCCGGCGGTGAACAGGCAGGCGCCGGTGAGGAAGGTGAGTTCACCGGCGGACAGGCCGACCGCGGCGCCGACCACGAGGGGCGGGGCGACGACTCCCGCGTACATGGCGGCCACGTGCTGGAGTCCGGCGGCGGCCATCTTGAGGACGGGCAGTCTCTGGTCCACCGGATGCACGGCCTCCGTCGCGGTGGCCTCGTTCGATCCGGTGGGTCGGGCATCGGTGCTGGGCTCGGGCTGGGCGGCCACGGCGGCTCCTCCGGTCGGGTGCACGTCGCCTTCGACGTGGGTGTCAGGGAGGTGATGCGCGGTCGTGCGGGACCGGGACGGCGCCGTCACGCGGACCGGTGTCCGCGCGGCGGTGACCGTCCCGGGGCGCGCACGTCCGTACGCGCCCCGGAGGCGGCCGCCGCGGACCCCATCGGGTCCACGGCCACCGGCCGAGGGCCGTCCCCCTCGGCCGGGGTTCTGCGGCGGTCAGGCCTGTCCGGCGATCCGGGCGAGGCGCCGCGCCTCGTCCCGGGTGGAGCGGGCGATGGCGTCCTCGTCCACGTGGAGCAGGTGACCGTCCCCGACGACCGGACGGCCGTCGACGAGCGAGAGGGTGACCGGGGCGGCGGCGCCGAACACCAGCGCCGTCACCGGGTCGGCGATCGAGGCGTGCGCGAGGGTGTCCAGCCGCCACAGCACGAGGTCGGCGAGCTTGCCGGCCTCCAGGGAGCCGATCTGGGCCGCCCTGCCCAGTACTTGGGCACCTCCGTACGTCCCGAGGCGCAGTGCCTGACGGGCGTTCAGGGCCGCCTCGCGGTGGGCGCCGAGCCGGTTGATGAGCAGGGCGTTGCGCAGCTCGGTGTGGAGTTCGCCGGACTCGTTCGACGCGGTGCCGTCGACGCCGAGGCCGACCGGGACGCCGGCCGCGAGCATGTCGGGGACCCGGGCGATGCCCGCGGCCAGCCGGGCGTTGGAGGAGGGGCAGTGGGCGACGCCCGTCCGGGTGCGGGCGAAGGCGGCGATGTCGGAGTCGTTCATGTGGACGCAGTGCGCCATCCACACGTCCTCGCCGAGCCAGCCGGTCGACTCGAAGTAGTCGGTCGGGCCCATGCCGAACAGTTCCTTGCAGAACTGCTCCTCCTCCACGGTCTCCGAGCCGTGCGTGTGCAGTCTTACGCCCTTGCGGCGGGCCAACTCGGCTCCCTGCCGCATGAGTTCGGTGGAGACGGAGAACGGCGAGCAGGGCGCCACGGCGATCTGGGTCATGCTGGCGAAGGAGGCGTCGTGGTGCTCGTCGACGGTCGCCTCGGTGGCGGCCAGCGCCTCTTCGAGGGTCTCGACGGCGAAGTCCGGCGGCAGTCCGCCGTCCTTCTCGCCGCGGTCCATGGAGCCGCGGGCGAGGGTGAAGCGGACGCCCGTCTCGCGGGCGGCCCGGACGATCGCGCCGGACAGGTCCCCGGAGCCCTTCGGGAAGACGTAGTGGTGGTCCATGGCGGTGGTGACGCCGCCGCGGGCCATCATGGCGAGGGAGCCCTGCGCGGCCGCGTGGACCATCGGCTCGTCGATCCGCGCCCAGGTCGGGTAGAGGGCGACGAGCCAGTCGAAGAGGTTGTGGTCCGTGGCGAGGCCCCGGGTGATCCACTGGTAGAAGTGGTGGTGGGTGTTGACCAGACCGGGTGTGGCCAGATGTCCGGTGGCGTCGACGCGGCGGACCACGTTCTCCAGACCGGCGGGCGCCTTTCCGGAGCCCACGGACTCGATCAGGTTGTCGGCGACGACGATGTGGCCCGAGGCGTACTCGGTGTCGTCGGCGTCCACGGTCGCGACGGCGCAGTTCTCGATGACGATGCGCTGGACTGCCACTGCGGTTCCTCGTTCTTCCGGGTCGGCGGACGGACCCGGCGGCCGAGCGGGGTGACGACCGGGTCCGTCGTGGCGGTACTGGAGCCTGCTCGTGGAGACCGGTTCTGGGGACCGGCTCCGCAAACTGGTTCTGGAGACTGGTTCTGGAGACTGGTTCTAGAGGTTGGTGAGGTCCACCGGGATGCGCGGCTCGCAGCCCTCGCGCAGGACGGTGGCCTCGATGAGCCCGTACGGGCGGTCGGCCGCGAAGTAGACCTCGTTGTCGTTCTCCAGGCCGAACGGAGCCAGGTCGACCAGGAAGTGGTGCTTGTTCGGGAGCGAGAAGCGGACCTCGTCGATCTCGTCGCGGTAATCGATGATCCGTGCGCCCATCTGGTACAGGGTCTGCTGGAGGGAGAGGGAGTAGGTCTCCGCGAAGGCCTGGAGCATGTGCTTCCTGACCTGGGCGTAGGAGGTGTCCCAGTCGGGCATCGACCGTTCGTCGCCGGTCCAGTTGAAGCGCCAGCGGCTGGAGACCTGGGTGGCGAGGATGCGGTCGTGGACCTCGGGCAGCGTCGTGTACCCGTCCTTGACGAAGCCCCAGAACTCGGAGTCCGTCGAGTTCATCACGACGAGGTCCTTCAGGCCCGAGACGACCTCCCAGGTCTCACCGTCGTAGGTGATCTGGGTGACGCGGGTCTCCTGGCCCTTGCGGACGAAGGAGTGCCGGGGCTCGTCGGCGCCGGCGGCCGGGGACCCGGAGTCCGGGGCCTCGATGCGCTCCCAGGCGTACTCCTCGATCCGGACACGGGCGCGCCGGATCGGATCCTGGCTGGTCACGAAGTGCCGGGCGAGGTGGATGCCGAACCGCTCGGCGGACTCGATGCCGTGTTCCTTGGCGAAGGCGTACACGGTGTTCTTGGTGGTGTCGGTCGGCAGGACGTTGGCGTTGGAGCCGGAGAGGTGGACCTCCTCCATGTCGCCGCTCAGCGCGACGGACACGTTCAGGTCCTTGATGTGGTGGGTGGCGCCGTCGCGGGTGATCCGGACGACGCGGTTCTCGGCCTTGCCGTACTGGTTCTGGCCCAGGAGAACGGGGCCGCCCTTGCGGGAAGGTTCGGTCATGTCTGCTAGCTCCCTCGGTAAACGGAGTAGCCGAACGGGTTGAGCAGCAGCGGTACGTGGTAGTGCTCGCCCGGCCTGACGGCGAAGGTGATCGTCACCTCGGGGAAGAACGTCTCGCTGTCCCGTTTCGCGGGGGCGTCCTGCTGCGCATCGGCTCGCTGTGTCGGTGTCGCCGGATCCTGCTCGAAGTACCGCTCGACCTCGAAGTCGAGCCGTACGTGGGTCGTGTCCTCCGGCAGTGCCGGAAGGTCCTTGCACCGGCCGTCCGCGTCGGTCGCGGAACCGCCGAGCGCCCGCCAGTCGCCCTCGCGTCCGGCGCGGGCCGCGAGCCGGACGGCGACACCCCTGGCGGGGCGGCCCACGCTGGTGTCCAGGATGTGGGTGGACACGGAGGCCGTGGTGTCGGTGCTCATGTCTCTTCTTCCTGTACGGGGCTGCCGGACCCTTCCCGGGCCGGGTGCCCGGCGGCCGCCTGGCGCGCCGGGTCCTTCCTGGACGGGTGACCGTCAGCCGCCTGGTGCGCCGGGCGGCTCGTCCCGCACGAGACCGCCGAGCCGGATGCGGTTGATCTTCCCCAGTTCGACGCGGACGATCTCGCGCTCACGCTCGGCGGTGTTGCCGATCCGCTCCCGGACCGCGTCGCGCATCTGCTCGCCGGTCCTGCCGGTGGCGCAGATGAGGAAGACATGGCCGAACTTCTCCTGGTAGGCCAGGTTCAGTTCGAGCATCTCCTGCCTGAGTTCCGCGGAGGCTCCGGCCATCCCGCGCTGTTCGCGCGAGGATGCCGGGTCTCCGGGTCTCGGCCGTCCGATGGGCGGGTGCCCCGCCATCGCCTCTGTCAGGTCGGCGGTGGTGAGGTCCGCCGTGGCGGCGTCGCTCTCGGCGTACAGGCCGTCGGCGCTCTCGTAGGGACGGGCGGCGAGCAGCCGGCCGGCCCAGGTGCGGGAGGCGCACACCTCGTGCAGGACGGCGCGGGCCGCGCTCTCCTCCAGGGCGTTGAAGCGGGCGAGGCCGCCTGGTGCCGTACCCGACGTCATGGGAAGCCTCCGTGGCGTGGTGCTGGACGGGCTGCGCACAGCTAACGCCCTCGGCGAGACCGCGTCAACACTTTGTTGAAAACTTCGGGTTACGAGAGGTTACGGAGGCCGCCGCCCGCCCTTCACGGACCGTACGGGCGGGCCGGCGGCGGAGTCCCCGCCGCCCGGGGCGCGTTCCCGCCGGTCAGGCGCCCTTCTCGCGGTTCAGGTAGTTGTAGACGGTGAAGCGGCTCACGCCGAGCGCGCCGGCGACGGTCTCCACCCCGTGCCGCACGGAGAAGGCGCCGCGCGCCTCCAGCATCCGTACGGTCTCCTGCTTGGCCTTGCGGTCGAGCTCCGCGAGCGGCTTGCCGTGCTTGCGCTCCAGGGCGGCGAGGATGTGGTCGAGCGAGTCGGCGAGCTGGGGCAGCCGCACGGCGACGACGTCCACGCCCTCCCAGGACAGCACGACGTCGTCGACGCCCGCCAGCTCGGGCGGCAGCATCTCCCCGCCCATGGCGTCGACCAGCGGCTTGACCGCCGCGACGAAGGGGTCGTCCACGATTCCGGTCACTTACCGCCCTCCCCCGCCTCGTCCAGGACGTTCAGCTGGAGCGAGACCCGGGTGGCGCCCGCTTCGAGCACCTGGCGCAGGAGCGCGTCGACGGCCGCGAGAACGGTGTCCGCGCCGCCTTCGGCGGTGTTGCCGAACGGGCCGACGTCCACGGCGTCCAGCCCGGCCGCCTCGATGACCTCCCGGGCGACCAGGGCGTGCCGGGGCGCCTCGTCCAGGTCGAAGGGCTCGGTCGTGAACTCCACTCTCAATCGCACGGGCTCAACCTACTGCGCGCCGCGGACCTCGCGGCAAGACCCCCGCGGCCCGAGCGGCCCACGGCCGCCGCTTTGAGCCCGAACCCCCTTGACAACCCTCGCGCCCCGGTTGCAATCTTCCATTGGGCAGAAACAAACTTCCGCAATACGGAATGACGATGCATGACCACGGAAGTGGCCCTCACCGGAACAGCCCTCGATCGCCGGCCCGGCCGACAGCGGCCGCCAGTACGGAAGGCAGCGCCGACCCCATGGGATTCGCGGACCAGCGCTTCAACGTCAACCTGTCGATCCTCTTCACGGAACTCCCGCTCCTGGAGCGTCCGGCGGCCGCGGCGGCGGCCGGGTTCACCGCGGTCGAGCTGTGGTGGCCCTGGGTGGACTCCCCCACCCCCGAGCGGTCCGAGCTCGACGCCCTGAAGCGGGCGATCGAGGACGCGGGCGTCCGGCTGACCGGGCTGAACTTCTACGCCGGGCGGCTGCCGGGACCCGACCGGGGCGCCCTGTCCCTGCCCGGGGCGGAGTCCGAGAGGTTCCGGGCCAACGTCGAGGTGGCGGCCGACTTCGCCGCGTCCCTGGGCTGCACCGCGCTCAACGCCCTGTACGGCAACCGCGTCGACGGCGTGGACCCGGACGAGCAGGACGCGCTCGCACTGGAGAACCTCGTCCTGGCCGCACGGGCCGCCCACCGGATCGGCGCGGTCCTCCTCGTGGAGGCGCTCAACGAGCCGGAGTCGCCCGCCTATCCGCTGGTGAGCGCGCAGGCCGCCGTCGCCGTCGTCGACAAGGTCAACGCGGCGACCGGCCTCGGCAACGCCCGCTTCCTCATGGACCTGTACCACCTGGCCATGAACGGCGAGGACCTGCCGGGCGTGATCGCCGCCCACGCCGGCCGGACCGGCCACGTGCAGATCGCCGACAGCCCCGGCCGGGGCGCGCCGGGCACCGGGACGCTTCCCCTGGAGAGCCTCCTCGACCAGCTGGCCGAGGCGGGTTACGAGGGCTGGGTCGGCCTGGAGTACAAGCCGGGCGACCGGCCGAGCGCGCGGGCCTTCGACTGGCTGCCGGCCGCTGCCCGCCCCGCCCGCGCCCCGCGCCGAGCGGTTTCCCGATGACGCAGCAGAGATCTCAGAGAGGCACCCACATGAGCGACAACCTCCCCAAGGTGGCCTGGATCGGACTCGGCATCATGGGCTCGCCCATGGCGGAGAACCTGATCAAGGCCGGGTACGACGTCACCGGGTACACCCTGGAGCGCGACAAGCTGGAGCGCCTGGCCGCCGCGGGCGGCAGCGCCGCCGGTTCGGTCGCCGAGGCCGTGCGGGACGCCGACGTGGTGATCACGATGGTGCCCGCCTCCCCGCAGGTCGAGGCCGTCGCGTACGGGCCCGACGGCATCCTGGAGAACGCGCGGCCCGGCACCCTGCTGATCGACATGTCCTCGATCACCCCGGGGACCTCGGTGGACCTCGCGAGGGCCGGCGCCGAGAAGGGGATCCGCGTGCTGGACGCCCCGGTGTCCGGCGGCGAGGCCGGAGCGGTCGAGGCCGTACTGTCGATCATGGTCGGCGGTGAGCAGGACGCCTTCGACGAGGCGGAGCCGATCTTCGAGGCGCTCGGCAGGACCATCGTGCTGTGCGGTCCGCACGGCTCGGGCCAGACCGTGAAGGCCGCCAACCAGCTGATCGTCGCCGTGAACATCCAGGCGTGCGCCGAGGCCGTGGTCTTCCTGGAGCGCTCCGGCGTGGATCTCAAGGCCGCGCTCGACGTCCTCGGCGGCGGCCTCGCCGGCTCCACCGTGCTGGCCCGCAAGAAGGACAACTTCCTGAACCGCGACTTCAGGCCGGGCTTCAGGATCGACCTGCACCACAAGGACATGGGCATCGTCACGGACGCCGCCCGGGCCGTCGGCGCGGCACTCCCGGTGGGCGCGCTGGTGGCCCAGCTCGTGGGCGGCCTGCGCGCCCAGGGCGACGGCGGCCTGGACCACTCCGCGCTGCTGCGCGCGGTCGAGCGCCTCTCCGGCGCCCAGGTCTGAACCACGGCCGGGGCCCACGGCCCCGCCTCCAATCTCCGGGTCGCGGTGGCGCCGACACTTGTCCTGTCGCGCCCAGGCGCCGCCGCGACCCGGATCCGCGTCCGGAGAGACGAGCTCCCGGACCGCGTCAGGGACGGCCCGGATGAGGGGTGGCCGTCCCGGGACACGGCCCGGGCAGGGTGGGGACCGCGGCGGCCTGCGAGCCAGTGCGGTGGTGAAGGATCCGGATCCGCTTCCCGACGTGAGGGAAGGGCGACCCCGGTCCGTCGCTGCCGCCGCGGTCCCGGCACACCCCCATGACCCCGTCCGGCGGCGCGAACGTACTGTCGCGCCCAGCCTCGCGCCGTCGGACGGCCACCAGCCCACGGCCCACGTCGGCCCCCGGGTCCCGGCCCCGGACCCCGGCCCCGCACGGCGTGCTCCGGGTGCGGATTCGGGCCGCGGCCAGCAGCCTTGGACCATGGAGGCTGACGGCAGGGAATTCCCCCGGATCGTGGTGCACACACCGGGGCTGGACGGGTCGCGCCGGGTCACCGAGGGCGACCGGGTGCTCGGCATCGCGTACCACCTCGACGACGTGGTCGAGATCCTGCGCCAGGCGGACGTCGACCTCGACGCGATCGAGGTCGAGGAGAGCGACATCATCGAGTGGCAGGGCGGCGGTCCCGACGACTGGCCCGGCCTCTCCGAGCACCACGGCCACCCCGGGCCCACGGACGGCTGAGTACTCCGGACCCCCGGACGACGGTGAACTCCGGACCCACGAACGGCCGACGGCTCCGCGCCCACGAACGGCTGACTGCGCTGGGCCCATGGACCGCCGAGGCTCTCGCACCGGCCGTGACCCCACCACACGGAGACCGAAACGGGCGGCGAACGGACACGGTCCGTACACAAGCGGACGTAGAACGACTACGGAACCCTCAAATCAACCTCTGAACAGTGCCCAGGGGTCTTCACCTCCGGCCGGATGAGGCACATCCTCGGCACACGGGGCCCGCCGGCACGGGGGCGGCGGGTCCCGAACGGGGGTACGGGGGAAGTACACGGGGGAAGCACCATGAGCGGGAGCGCGGCGGTCGGGCCTGGGCCCTTGACCGTCGCGCTGCTGCGTGGCGGGCCCCGCGCGGCCGTGAAGGCCGCCGCGGTCTCGCTGTACCTGCGGGGCGCGGTGACCCCGGGCCCACCGGGCACGCTACGGACGTCGAGCCCGCCCCCGGGCACCGCCTTCGTGCCGGGGCCCGAACTGGAGAAGGCCGTCCGCGCCTCGCTCTACCTCCCCACAGGATTACGGGAGTTGATGGACCGGCCGCGTGTGCGACGGGCGCTGGCGGAGCTGCGCGGCGAGGCCGCCGCGGCCGGACTGCTGCGGCCCCTGCCCCCGCACCGCACACGCGCCGCCCGGCGTCTGCTCCGGGAGCTGCGCGCCTCGGTCCCGCCTCCCGCCGGACCCGAGGGCCTGTCCCCGGCCGAGGTCCTGCTCGCGGTCGCCCTGTACGGCGACGCGGCCCTGACCGTGCTGGTCCCGGGTCTCACCGAGGCCGCCGGCCTGAAGGGGCGCGGTGCCCGGCCGGAGGGCGGATCCTCCCGCAACGACGGCACGGGAGGCGGCGGTTTCACCGGCTGCGCGGGCGGCTGGGGGGCCTGACGCCCCGGGCGGTGACCGCCCGGGGATTCGCCAGGAACGGCAGGACGTGCCGGAGGAAGAGACCCGGGCGTTCGTTGTACGGCTCGTGGGCCGTGGGCAGCCGGACGCTCGACGTCCCCGCGGGGAGCGCGCGCCGGGCACGCCGGCCGTCGAGGAACGCGGGGACGACCGGGTCACGGCTGCCCCACAGGAGCAGGATCGGCAGTCCGAGGGCGGCCGGGTCCGCGAGGCCGAAGCCCGGGTCGGCGAGGCCGCGCCACAGCGCGCAGTGCACCGCCAGTCTCCGCTCGTGGTGCGGCAGTTCACGCACCCGGGCGTACGTCTCCCGCGCGCTCGGGGTGCCAAGCCGGCCCAGATAGGCGCGGGCCAGCGGCACGACGAGCCGGCGGGCACGTGCGGGGCGGCCCATCACCTCGCGGCAGAACCAGCGGGTGAGCGCGGTGTGCCGGGTGAAGCCGGCCGGGTCGATCAGCACCAGCGAGGTCAGCGACGCGGCCCGGGTGCCCTCGGCGAGGCGGCAGGCGACATAGCCGCCGACGCTGTTGCCGAGCACGGCGAGTTCCCGTACGCCGTGCTCCTCGGCCAGGGCGTCGATCACCCGCTCCGCGACCCCGACCAGCCCCTCGGGGGTGACCCGCGCGGGTTCCGGCGCGGTCGAGCCGCCGTACCCGGGCCAGTCCACGACGAACGTGCGGTACCGGTCGGCGAGGGCGGGCAGCACGGCGTCGTAGTCGCGGCCGTCGCCCGGGTTGGCGTGCAGGAGCAGCAGCGCGGGGGCGGAGCCAGACGCGATCCGGGCGCCGGGGCCCGGGGCGAGGCAGCGTACGGCGATGTCGCCGAGGGGGGTGGGGACGGTCATCCGCATGGGGCGAGCATGCCGGACCCGCCCGCTTCTGGGAACAACGCGCCCGCCCCGGCCGCCACTCGGGACGGACCGGACGGACCTTCAGACCGCCAAGCCGTCACCCCTCCCCCTCCCCCTCCTCCTCCCTCTCCCCCTCCTCCTTCGGCTCTCTTCAGACCTTCAGGGTCCTGATGGCGGTGGGCGCGTGGCCCGGTTCGGTCGCGGTCTCCTCGAACTCGACCACGGCGCCGATGTCGTTCGTCCTGCTCATCGCGATGTTGGTGACGCGCTCCAGGATCGCCTCGACGACCACGGGGACCTGGAACTCGGCGGCGAGCTTCCTGGCCCGCTCGAAGGCGGCGCCGAGTTCGCCCGGGTCGGTGACCCGGATCGCCTTGCAGCCGAGTCCCTCGACGACCTTGACGTGGTCGACGCCGTAGACGCCGAGCTCAGGGGAGTTGATGTTCTCGAACTCCAGGTTGACCTGGAAGTCGATGTCCAGACCGAGCTGGGCCTGCCGGATCAGGCCCAAGTAGGCGTTGTTCACGAGGACATGGACGTACGGGATCCGGTGCTGGGCTCCGACGGCCAGTTCCTCGATCATGAACTGGAAGTCGTAGTCGCCGGACAGGGCGACGACCTGTGCGCCGGGGTCGGCCTTCGCGACCCCCAGGGCGGCCGGGACGGTCCAGCCGAGGGGGCCCGCCTGGCCGCAGTTGATCCAGTGGCGCGGCCGGTAGACGTGCAGCAGCTGCGCGCCGGCGATCTGGGAGAGCCCGATGGTGGTCACGTACCGGGTCTCCGGGCCGAAGGCCTTGTTCATCTCCTCGTAGACGCGCTGCGGCTTGATCGGGACGTCGTCGAAGTGCGTACGGCGCTGGAGGGTGGCCCGCTTCTCCTGCGCGGCGGCGGACCAGGCGGAGCGGTCGGGCAGCTCGCCCGCCGCCCTCAACTCCCTTGCCACCTCGACGAAGAGCTCCAGCGCGGCCTTGGCGTCCGAGGCGATGCCGTAGTCCGGGGCGAAGATCCGGCCGAGCTGGGTGGGCTCGATGTCGACGTGCACGAAGGTCCGCCCGGCCGTGTAGACACCCAGGTCGCCGGTGTGGCGGTTGGCCCAGCGGTTGCCGATGCCGAGGACGAAGTCGGACTCCAGGAAGGTGGCGTTGCCGTAGCGGTGCGAGGTCTGGAGGCCCACCATGCCCGCGTTGAGCTCGTGGTCGTCGGGCAGCACGCCCCAGCCCATGAGCGTCGGGACCACCGGGACGCCCGTCAACTCGGCGAATTCGACGAGCAGTTCGCAGGCGTCGGCGGTGACGACCCCGCCGCCCGCCACGATCAGGGGGCGCTCGGAGGCGTTCAGCAGGCCGATCGCCTTCTCGATCTGGGCCCGGGTCGCGGCGGGCTTGTACGGGCGGAGCGGCTCGTAGGTCTCGGGGTCGAACTCGATCTCGGTGAGCTGGACGTCGATGGGCAGGTCGACCAGCACCGGTCCGGGGCGTCCGGAGCGCATGAGGTGGAAGGCCTGCTGGAGGACTCCGGGGACCTGCGCGGCCTCCAGGACGGTGGTGGCCGCCTTGGTCACGGGGCGTGCGATGGAGGCGATGTCGACGGCCTGGAAGTCCTCCTTGTGGATCACCGCCGTCGGCGCCTGGCCGGTGATGCACAGGATCGGGATCGAGTCGCCGCTCGCGGAGTACAGGCCCGTGATCATGTCGGTCCCGGCGGGGCCCGAAGTGCCCACGCAGACACCGATGTTGCCGGGGTGGGTCCGGGTGTAGCCCTCCGCCATGTGCGAGGCGCCCTCGACATGACGGGCGAGGGTGTGGGTGATTCCGCCGGCGGCCTTGAGCGCCGCGTAGAAGGGGTTGATCGCCGCACCCGGAACGCCGAAGGCGTCGGTGACGCCCTCGCGCTTGAGGATCTCGACTGCCGCGCGGGCAGCGGTCATACGAGCCATGGGGTTCTCCTGCTTCGGCCGTCGGATCCACGCTCCCGTCGCGCCCCGCGGAGAGTCGCCGATTCCGTTGCATATTCCGCATTGCGGAAACTAACTTCTACTATCTGGAAGCAATGTAGGTGGCGGTGCGGGGAGCGTCAAGGGCGGGGGCGCGCCGGACCGCGCCCCCGCGCGTCGTGGCGTTTCGCTGCCAGGGGCGGCCCGGAGGAGGACGATGGTCGCGCTGACCCGACGTGAGTTCCTGGAGTGGGCCCATGGCCGAGAGCGTGCCGGTGCGGTGTCCGGCCTGCCGCCGCGAGCACCTGTACGCGGCTCCGTCCTACCCCTGCGTGTGCGGATCGCCCGTGTCGGCCCCGCTCGACGGGCTGGCGGAGCCGACGCCCGTCGCGCACCGGGCGTGGGACGACGAATGGACCACGGTCCGGTGCGGTGCCTGCGGCCGCGAGACCCAGTGGCCCCACCCGGAACTGGGCTGCACCTGCGGCACGACGCTCCGCCTGCCCCTCCGCCTGCCCCCGCCCCGGGCCGCCGCTCCGGAGCACGCGCCTGAGCGGACGACTGACGGTGCACCCGGACGGGGCCCGCGGGGTGAACGCGAGCGGAGTCCGGGCGACGGCCGCCCGCCAGGCCCGGGCGACGGAGCCGAGCGGGGCCCGGACAGCGGATGCGAGCAGGGCCCGGAGGGGCGGCCCGAGCAGGGCCGGGACGACGGAGCCGAGTCAGGATCGGAGGGGCGGGCCGAGCATGGGCCGGAGGAGCGACTCGAGCAGGGCCCGGAGGGGCGGGCCGAACATGGGCCTGAGAGGCGGCCCGAACAGGGCTCGGAGAAGCGGGCCGAGCAGGGGCCGGGCCGCCGGGGCGAGCAGGGGCCGGGCGGCCGGGCCGAGCCAGGGTCGGACGGCCGGCCCGAGCAGGGGCCGGACGGCCGCGGTCAGGAAGGGCTGGGCCGCGGGGGCGGGCCGGAGGCACGAGGGGCCGGGCCGTGGGCTGGTGGGACCGGCCGGAGGCCCGCGTTCCGGCCGGTCACCATTCGCACCGCGCGCGACGCCGTCACCGCCGCCGCCCTCTACCTGGGCTGGCTCGGCTACCGGGACATCCGGCGCGCGGACCAGCGGCCCACGTCGGGGATCGGGCTCGCGGCGCGCGGCATCCTGGCCCAGGTGGACCCCACCGTGAGGCCGGCCTCGCTGCGTGACGTGGAGTGCCTGTGGCTGACCGCCATGACCGAGTCGTCGGAGTGCGCGTTCTTCTCCCTGGCCGGATACGCCGAGGACGCCCGCGCCCGCGCCGACACCCTCGGCGTCCCCCTCTTCGTCCTGGACCTGACGGGCACACCCCAGCCGGTGAACACCCCGGCCACCGCCCTGATCACCGCCCCGGACTGAACGCCGGGAGTTTCGGCCGGCCTCGCGCGGCAGGCTCGCGGCTCCAAGCCGGTCAGTAGAGTGATCGCAGTCTTCTGGAGGGGGCACGGATGGCGACGCTCGGCATGCACCGGGACTTTCTGATGCAGTTCGCCGCGCTGGAGAAGCCCGTCCAGAAACGTGTCTTCGAGGTGTTCGAGAAGTTCGCGGCGGCCACACACGCGGGACTGCACCTGGAAAAGCTCACGCACCAGCAGGACCCGCGGCTGCGGACCATCCGTATCACCGACTTCTGGCGCGGAGTCGTCCTCAAGGCGGAGTCGGGCGACAGCTATCTGCTGCTCAAGGTGCTCCCGCACGACAAGGCCAACGACTGGGCCGCCAAGCACCGGGCGTCGGTGAACGAGGCCACCCAGGGCATCGAGATACGCAACGACGTGGCGCTGGAGCGGGCCACGGCAGGGCTGAGGGCGCTGGCCGCCGACGAGCCGTCCCGGCTGTTCCCCGCCTCCGAGTATCCGGACAAGGTGCTGCGCAGCCTCGGGGTGGACGAGGAGATCCTGCCGATCATCCGGCTGGTTCCCGACGAGGCCCACCTGGAGGCGCTGCACAAGGTGCTTCCCGAGCAGCAGTACGACGTGCTCCTCGGGCTGGCGACCGGAATGAAGCCCGAGGAGATCGACCGCGAGCTCGTGCAGGCGTACGCCCGGGCCGCCGTGCAGGGCTCCCCGGCCTCTCAGGACGACGAGCTGGGCACGGCCATGGCCCGCTCGCGCGGCCGTATCGCCCTCGTCTCCGGAGCCGACGAGCTGCTGGAGATCCTGCAGCGCCCCTTCGACGCGTGGCGGGTCTTCCTTCATCCGAGCCAGTACCGGGTGGCCTACCAGGAGAGTTACGCCGGGTCGGCGCGCGTCACCGGCGGACCGGGTACCGGCAAGACGGTCGTCGCGCTGCACCGGGCGTACCACCTGGCGCGGCGCCTTCCCGCCGACGCTCCCGACGGCTGCGTACTGCTGACGACCTACACGAAGGACCTGGCCGCCGAACTCCAGCGCTGCATGGAGCTGTTGATCACGGAGGAAGAGGTCCGCGCGCGGATCCGGGTGGTGAACGTCGACGCCCTGGCCAACGAGGTCGTCCGCGCGGACCGCGGTGGCGCACCACTGAAGCTGGTCTTCGACCAGAAGGAGATCACCGCCCGGTGGGCACGGATCGCCCGGCGGCTGGACCTCGGCCTCACCGACGTCTTCCTGGACCAGGAGTGGCGGCACGTCGTCCTCGCCCACGCCGTCGCCACTCCCGAGGAATATCTGAAGGTGCAGCGGACCGGCCGCGGCAGCGGGCTCGGGCCGCTGAAACGGCTTCAGGTGTGGCGTGCCGTGTCCGCTTTCGAGGAACAGCTGCGCCAGGCCGGGGAGTGGACCTTCCTGCAGGTGTGCGCCGAGGCCGCGCGCGTCCTGGACGGACGCGGCGAGCGGCCCTTCCGGCACGTGGTGGTCGACGAGGCTCAGGACCTCCACCCCGCCCAATGGCGTTTCCTGCGTGCCCTCGTCGGGCCCGGCGCCGACGACCTGTTCCTCTCCGGAGACACTCACCAGCGCATCTACGGCAACCGGGTGTCGCTTCGCTCGCTCGGCGTCGAAGTCGTCGGACGCTCGTACCGGCTTCGCGTCAACTACCGCACCACACAGGAGATCCTTGCCTGGTCCACCGCGCTGCTGACCGGCGAGAAGCCCGACGACATGGACGAAGGGAAGGAAACCCTGGCCGGTTATCGCTCCACCATGCACGGTGAACGGCCCGAGGCCTCGGGACACGCCTCGAAGCCGGAGGAGATGGCGGCGCTGGTGGACCAGGTGGAGCGCTGGACCAGCTCGGGCGTGGAGCTGGAACACATCGGCATCGCGGTGCGGTTCATCCAGTTCGGGCGGGACATCGCCAAGGCCCTGGAGCACGCCGGGATCCCTGCCTTCGTCCTGGGCTCCGGGCGCGGTGGTGCAGGGGTGCGGATCGGGACCATGCACCGGATGAAGGGGCTGGAGTTCCGCTGTGTCGCCGTGGCCGGGGTGATGGACGGCACGGTTCCGATGAAGTCCGCCGTGACTCCGGTGGACGTCGACGCCCAGCAGCACCAGGAAGACCTGAACAGCGAGTTGAGCGTGCTGTTCGTGGCCTGCACCCGGGCGCGCGAGGCGCTGCGGGTGTCCTGGCACGGGACGTCGAGCCCGTTCCTGGCACCTGTCGTCGAGGGCCCGCGTCGATAGCGGCGGTGTTTGCCTGTGGGGGCCCGACTGCCCATGGACCCCCACACCCGATGGGCACGTCAGAGCGTGTCGGGACCGTCGTCCATCATGCGGCGGGCCTCGGCCAGGGCAGCGGTGTGCGCGAACCACTCCAGCACCGCGCAGATCTCCTCGCCGTGTCCGGTGAAGACCTCCAGCGGGAAGGACGGACGCAGGTCCAGTTTGGCCTCGGCCAGGTCGATGCCCTCGATGCCGTTCAGCCGGGTCATCAGCTCGCGGCGCAGCGGCTCGTCGTCGAACGGGGGGCGTCGCTTCAAGTACTGGAAGACCACTTCGACGGTTCCCGCGACCGGGTAGATCCCCAGCGGCCAGAGCGCACGAGCGGTGTCGCTCGCGGCGCCGAACCGCACCATCGGGAAACAACTGGTCTCGTCGGCCCGGCCGTAGGCGAGGTGGCCTCCCTGCTGTTCCCAGAAGCGCAGCACGCCGAGGACGCCCCGCACGGTCTCCTCGGTCTGGTTGTCGCGGAGTTGCGCCTCGAACCGGTCGGCCGTCGTCTGCTGCTCGGCGTCGGCCGGCGCGGACGGGTCGGCCTCGTCGGCGGTGTCCCGGCCGAGCAGGGCCGCCAGATCGGCGGTGGTCAGCCGATGGGAGCGGCGGGCCCGTCCCATGTCGTCGAAGGGGACACCCTCCGCCTCCAGCCGGGTTCGCGCGTCGCCGGACTCCTTGCCGTCCGCCCATCGGAAGCCCGCCGAGACACGGCCGTCCGCGGTGAGCACGCGATGGGCGCCGTGCACGTTCGTCTTGGTCGCCAGGTGCTGACCCACGGGGACGGCATGGGTCCCGATGAGCCCGGCGACATCACCGTACGTCGTCCATGTACCGGCCGGCATGGCGAGGAGCGCGGCCCGGAGCTCCTTCCAGCCGGCCCACTCGTCCTCCGCCTGGACGACTCCCTCGGCGGGCCCGGGCCACAACCGCACGGCCTTGTCCGCCAGTTCGTCGGCGCGGGCCAGGATCTCCGTCCTCCCCCACCGTTCCTCGGCGGCGATCCGCTGGTTCATGCGCAGGGCGCTGGCGTCGAGGATCTCCTGCTTGCGGCGGAAAGGGTGGTTCGACAGGCGCGCGTTGTCGGCGGAAAGGGTGAGGTTGCCCAGGGTGTGGACGAGCAGGGCGTGCAGTTCGTCCGGGCTCTGGCCGTCCTCGGCGTCCTCGGCGAGAAGGTCGTACCACTGCTGGGCCGGGTTCTGCGGAAGCACGTGCTCGACGGTGAGGGAGGCCTTGGCATAGTCGACGGGCTCGCTGCCGTCGTAGCTCTCCTCCAGCCGGCGCAGCACCTGGAACCGCTGGTTGCCGCGGCCCGCCTTGTAGAAGGGGCGGCTGCGGACCGCCTCGCGCAGCGCTTCGTCGCCGGGCCATACACGTGGCCCCGTCCTGTTCCGGGACAGGAAACGGCGTACGGCGTCCGCCGGGTCGTCGTCCTTCTCCACTTCCCTGGGCATCTCCATGAAGACCCGGTTGTTGCCCGTGGTGGACAGACCCGCCAGGAGGCGGCGCACCATGTAGCTCTCGGCGTAGGCCAGCGCCCGAGCGGCCTGGAGGGGCGTGGCCCGTCCGTCGTCGACGCGGTCGAGCAGCTGGAGCGCCAGCGGGTAGTGGGTCTGGCCGCCCCAGCGGGACAGCCGCTCCAGGACCTCGCGCAGCTCCGGGTCCGGCTCCCGCCGGGGATCCAGGATGCGCATCAGGCGTTCGGCACGCCGGGCGAGGGAGGCGATCTCGGCCTCCAGCGCCGCCTCGTCGTTGCTCAGCGGTTCCAGGCGCTTCTTCTGGTCCCGGTAGATCTCGCTCTGTTTGGCGCGGCTGTTGCCGGCCACGACCAGGTCCAGCCAGACGAGCAGTTCGAGGTTGTCGGGACCGAGGAGTTCCTGCATGGGCAGCCAGTGGTTGCGGTAGACGGACTCGCCGCGGGTCCGCAGGCACATGAAGAGGTAGTTGCGCAGCAGGTCGCTCTGGCGGAGACCGACACCGGTGTTGTTGATGGATTCGAAGATGCGGTAGACGTTGTCGCCTTCGGCCGCGGTGATCTCGACGATGGACAGCAGACTGCTCAGCACGGTCTCGACCGCGCCCGTCCACTCCTCGGGACCGTTCTCCTCGCCCTCCGTGAGGACGGCCAGGAAGAAGCGGTAGGCGGCACCCACGTTGCCGGGGCCACCGGCTTTCGGGGTGTTCTCCACGCAGGCGACGAAGGCCTCGCGGTCCGCCTGCGTCGGCAGCAGCCGGTAGTGGTCGTCGCCGTTGCGGTACCTGTTGACGAGCACCAGGTCGTGGATGCGGTCCGCGTCCCGCTCCGCGCCGCGCTGCCGGTATCGGTCGCGCAGCGCGGTGAGGGCCAGCATGAGGGTGGTGAGCCGCTGCTGACCGTCGACGACGAGCCAGCGCTGCATGCCTCCCGCGGTGATCCGCCCCGGGGCGAGCACCACGGAGCCGAGGAAGTGGGTCGCGGGGGTCCTGCCCTCCAGTTGCTCGTCGACCAGCTCCACCACGTCGTCCCAGAGCTGTCGCAGCTCGTCCTGCTGCCAGCTGTAGGTGCGCTGGTAGAGCGGCACCTGAAACTGCTTCTCTCCCTGGACGAGCTCCTTGAAGGTGGTCTCCTGAGCGTGCACGCGCCTCTCCCCCACTGTCTGCCGGACCGGCTCATGCGCCCGTCGGAAGGAGATGACCCCCGCCCGGCTCGATCACCAGCGGCGACACTATCGGCCGCGCCGCGGCGCGCACACCTCGTTCGCCCGCCTCGGTGACGTCACGGGTGACAGCGGGGGCCGGCTCTACTCCGCGCACGTCTCCCGGAGTTCGATCTTCCGTACCTTGCCCGAGACCGTCATCGGGAAGGTCTCCAGGATCCGGAGGCGGCTCGGGATCTTGTAGTGGGCCAGTCTGCCCTCGCAGTAGGCGCGCAGCTCGTCCAGCGTGAGGGGGTCCGCCGGGTCGCGGGGGATGACGCAGGCGAGCACCTCCTCGCCGTAGCGCTCGTGCGGGACGCCGACCACCTGGACGTCGGCGATCTTCGGGTGGGCGTACAGGAACTCCTCGATCTCGCGCGGGTAGATGTTCTCGCCGCCCCGGATGATCATGTCCTTGATGCGGCCGACGATCTCGACGTAGCCGTCCTCGCGCATCACGGCCAGGTCGCCCGTGTGCATCCAGCGCCCCGCGTCGACGGCCTCGGCGGTCTTCTCCGGTTCGTTCCAGTAGCCGAGCATCACGCTGTAGCCGCGGGTGCACAGTTCGCCCGCGGTGCCGCGCGGCCGGGTCACCCCGTCCACCGGGTCGACGACCTTCACCTCCAGGTGCGGCAGGACCCGGCCTACGGTGCCCGTGCGGTGTTCGAGGTCGTCGTCGCGGCGGGTCTGGAGCGAGACGGGCGAGGTCTCCGTCATGCCGTAGCAGATGGAGACCTCCTCCATGTGCATCTCGGCGACCACCCGTTTCATCACCTCGACCGGGCACGGCGAGCCCGCCATGATGCCGGTGCGCAGGGTGGACAGGTCGTACGAGGCGAAGTCGGGGAGGTTCAGCTCCGCGATGAACATGGTCGGTACGCCGTAGAGCGAGGTGCACCGCTCCTGCTGGACGGCCCTGAGCGTGGCCGCCGGGTCGAACGACGGGGCCGGGACGACGATGCACGCGCCGTGCGAGGTGGCGGCCAGGTTTCCCATCACCATGCCGAAGCAGTGGTAGAAGGGCACCGGGACGCAGACCCGGTCCTGCTCCGAGTAAGCGATCAACTCCCCGACGAAATAGCCGTTGTTGAGGATGTTGTGGTGGGAGAGCGTGGCTCCCTTGGGGAAGCCCGTGGTGCCCGAGGTGTACTGGATGTTGATCGGGTCGTCGCAGGACAGTTCGCTCCCCCGGGCCCGCAACTCCTCGTACAGATCGGGGGTTCCGCGCCGCAGCAGCGCGTCCCAGCCGGGGTCGCCGATGTACACGGTCTCCCTCAACCGCGGGCATCTGCCGCGGACTTCCTCGACCATCGCCCGGTAGTCGCTGCTCTTGTGGCTCAGGGAGGCGAAGAGCAGCGAGATCCCGGCCTGGTTCAGGACGTACTCGACCTCGTGGGTGCGGTAGGCGGGGTTGATGTTCACCATGACCGCGCCGACGCGGGCGGTGGCGTACTGGACGAGCACCCATTCGGGGCAGTTGACCGCCCAGATGCCCACCCGGTCGCCCTTGGCGACGCCGGAGGCGAGCAGCGCGCACGCCAACTCGTCCACGGCCACGCCGAATTGCGCGTAGGTCCAGCGCCGGCCCGAGGGCACGTCGACCAGCGCCTCCCGCTCCGGCCAGGCGGCGACGGCCCGGTCGAGGTTCGCCCCGATGGTGTCACCGAGCAGCGCGGTGCCGCCCGTCCCGTGCGCGTACGACAGTTCGGTCACCGGAAGTCCTCCTCGCGGTACTCGGCGTCCGAGCCGGCGGCCGTGGCCTCGCGCAGCTCGATCCGGCGGATCTTGCCGGAGACGGTCTTGGGCAGTTCGCCGAACTCCAGCCGGCGGATGCGCTTGTACGGCGAGAGGACCGAACGCGCGTGCTCGAAGAGGATCTTGGCGGTGTCGGGTCCCGGCTCGTACCCGGCGGCGAGGACGACGTAGGCCTTCGGGACGGCGAGGCGCAGTTCGTCGGGGGCGGGGACGACGGCGGCCTCGGCGACCGCCTCGTGCTCCAGGAGCGCGCTCTCCAGCTCGAACGGCGAGATCTTGTAGTCGGAGGCCTTGAACACGTCGTCGGCGCGGCCCACGTAGGTGATGTAGCCGTCGTCGTCGCGCGAGCCGATGTCCCCGGTGCGGTAGTAGCCGCCCGCCATGGCCTCGGCCGTACGGTCGGGGTCGCCGTGGTAGCCGGTCATCAGGCCCACCGGGCGCTCCGACAGGTCGAGGCAGATCTCGCCCTCCGAGGCGCCGGGCGCGCCCGAGACCGGATCGAGCAGTTCGACCCGGAAGCCGGGGCTGGGACGGCCCATGGAGCCGGTCTTGAGCTGCTGGCCCGGGCTGTTGGACACCTGGACGGCGGTCTCCGTCTGGCCGAAGCCGTCCCGGATGGTGACGTCCCAGGCGCGCCTGACCTGCTCGATGACCTCGGGGTTCAGCGGTTCGCCCGCGGCGACGACCTCGCGCGGCGGGGTCCGCAGCTGGCCGAGGTCGGCCTGGATGAGCATGCGCCACACGGTCGGCGGGGCGCAGAAGGTGGTCACCCCGGCCCGGTCCATCTCGGCCATCAGCCGGCCCGCGTCGAAGCGGGTGTAGTTGTAGAGGAAGACGGTCGCCTCGGCGTTCCAGGGCGCGAAGAGGTTGGACCAGGCGTGCTTGGCCCAGCCGGGTGAGGAGATGTTCAGGTGCACGTCCCCGGGCCGGAGCCCGATCCAGTACATGGTGGCCAGGTGGCCGATCGGGTACGAGACGTGGGTGTGCTCCACCAGCTTGGGCCGGGCGGTGGTGCCCGAGGTGAAGTAGAGCATCAGGGGGTCGTCGGCGTGGGTGGGGCCGTCGGGCTCGAAGGCGGCACCGGCGGAGGCCGTCTCCTCGTACGCGTGCCAGCCGGGGCGGGCGCCACCGACCGCGATCCGGGTGTAGTCCCCGGGCACGGCGTCGAACTTGGCGGTGTCCTCGGACCGTACGAGGACGTGCCGCACCCGGCCGCGCTCGACCCGGTCGGCCAGGTCGGCGGGGCCGAGCAGCGGGGTGGCCGGGATGACGACGGCGCGCAGTTTCATCGCGGCGAGCGCCGTCTCCCACAGCTCGACCTGGTTGCCGAGCATGACGAGGACGCGGTCCTCGGCCCGTACGCCCCGCTCGCGCAGCCAGTTCGCCACCCGGTCGGAGCGCTCGGACATCGCCGCGAAGGAGACCTCGACACGTTCGCCGTCCTCCTCCACGATGTGAAGGGCGGTGCGGTCGTTGTCCCGCGCGATGGCGTCGAACCAGTCGAGGGCCCAGTTGAAGTGCTCCGGGCGGGGCCAGCTGAAGCCCTCGTAGGCCCTGGTGTAGTCCGCACGGTGCTCCAGCAGGAAGTCCCGTGCGGCACGGAACTCCTCCGCCCTGCCCGTTGTCGCCGTCATGTGTCCTCCTCGTTGCCGGACCGCCGCCTACCATCGTGTATTCCGTGATGCAGGTCTCACCACCCCCGAACGGGGGGTGCCCCGCGATGAAGGGACGAGCAGGTGGCGGCGGACACGGCGGAGTCGGTGGAAGTGCGGGCCGCACTGGTGCGGCTGCGGCGTGCCACGGGGCTGCCCGTGGCCTTCGGCGGGCTGGTCGACCCCGGTGGCCGGCTGGTGCGCATCAGCGAGCTGAGCGGCACGGCGACCCCCGCGCTGAGCGCGCTCGCGGTGTCCTCGGGCAACGGTCTGGGCGGCAAGGCGGTGGCCCTCGCCCGGCCGTGCGCGGTGAGCGACTACGAGGCCTCGCGGCAGATCAGCCACGAGTACGACACGGCGGTGGCGACGGAGGGGCTGTGTTCGGTCCTCGCGGTTCCGGTGGTGGTACGGCGCCGGGTGCGCGGTGTGCTGTACGGGGCCCTGCGGACGGCCCAGCCGCTGGGCGACCGCACGCTGGGAGCGGCCGTCGAGGCGGCCCGGGACGTGGAGCAGGCCCTGGTCGTCCGGGACGCGGCCCGCGAACTGCTGGGCGCCGTCCGCGAGCCGGGCCCGGGGCGGGGCGCGGCGGGCGAGGCGGCCTGGGAGGAGGTGCGCGAGGCGCACGGGACGCTGCGGGCGCTGGCGCCGCGGATCGCCGACCCGGGACTGCGGGCCGAGCTGCTGTCCGTGTGCGGCCGGCTGGCCGGGGCGACCGCTCCGCCGCAGCGGGTGCCGCGGGACGTGGGGCTGTCTCCGCGCGAGGTGGACGTGCTCGCCTGTGTCGCGGCGGGGGCGACGAACGCGGCCGCGGCCGAGCGGCTCGGGCTGCGTCCGGAGACGGTGAAGGGGTATCTGCGGTCGGCGATGCGCAGACTCGGCGCGCACACCCGTCTGGAGGCCGTCGTCGCCGCGCGCCGGGCCGGGGTGCTGCCCTAGCGCGCCGGGCCGGGGGGTGCCGCCCTGGCGCGCCGGGCCGGGGTGGCGCCCTGGCACACGGATCGCTTCGGCACCCTTCATTCAATCGTCCGGACCGCGAAATGACGTATGTGCAACATCTGTTATTTCCCTCACCACCCGGACTGTCCGAAATTCAAAGAGACCTTGCCTAATATTGGCCAGGACACGACACACGAGGGGAGCGGTGACCGTGCGAGGGGACTTCAAGGAACCTGCCCGACCGCGCCCCGAGCTGGTCATCGGCCGGGAGGAACTCTTCGCGGGGGCACGCGAGCAGCTCTCCGGCGGTGGCAGTGTGCTCGTGCACGGACCGGCGGGAATAGGAAAGTCGACCGTCCTGCGGGCGCTGGCCGCCGAATGCGCCGAATCGGCGCGGACCGTCTTGCGTTGCTCGGCCACCGAGTCCGAATCCCATCTCCCCTTCCTCGCGCTGGCCGACCTCCTCGGACTGGTCGTCGACGAGATAGCCGACCGGCTGCCCGCCCCCCAGCGCACCGCCCTTGAGTCGGCGCTCACCGGGCGCGGCGAGTCCACCCTCCAGCGCGACGGCCTGGCCCTGCGGCTCGCCGTCCTCTCGGCGTTCCGCGCCCTGGCCGCGCGGGGGCCCGTGCTGATCGTCGCGGACGACCTCCAGTGGCTCGACCCGGCCAGCGCCGAACTCCTCGGCTTCGCCGCCCGCAGGCTGGGCGGCACACCGGTGCGCATGCTGTGCGCGGTCCGTACGGAGACCGAGCCCCAGGCCCAGGACCACGACCGTTTCCTGCGCGCGACCGTGCCCGACACCCTGGCCCTGCGACTGGCCCCGCTGGCCCGGGCCCAGGTGGCCGAACTCCTCGTGCAGCGCGGCTACACCGGACTGCCCCGCTCCACCGTGCGCGACATCCACCGCACCAGCGGCGGCAATCCGCTCTTCGCGCTGGAGCTCGGCCGCGCCCTCGCCGAGTCGCCGACCCGGCCGAGTCCCGGCGAGCCGCTCCCCGTGCCGACGTCGCTGCGCGCGCTCGTCCTCAGCAGGCTGGACATGCTGTCCGCCGAGGCCCGCCGCACCCTGCTGGTCGCGAGCGCGGGAGCCCGCCCGACCCTGGCGCTGCTGCACGCCGCCGGCCGGGAGAACGCGGAGGCGGAGACCGCCTCGGCCGCCGCACTCGGACTGCTGGCCATCGAACGCGACACCCCCGGAATCCGGTTCGCGCACCCCCTCGTCTCGGCCGCCCTGTACGCGGAGGCCGACGCCCAGGAGCGGCGCGCCGCCCACTCCGCCCTGTCCCGCGCGGCCTCCGACCCCATCGAGCGGGCCCGCCACCTGGCGCTGGCCACCACCGGCACGGACCCCGCGGTCGCCGCCCGGCTCGGCGAGGCGGCCGCCGCCGCCCGCGACCGCGGCGCCCCCTCCGTCGCCGTCGGGCTCGGACTGCTCGCCGCCCGCCACACACCGGCGGACACCAGGCCCAGCTCCGACGAACGGCGTCTTCAGGCCGCGGAGGACGCCCTGACCGCCGGGGAGACGGACCTCGCCCGGGACATCGCCCGCCAGGTACTGGCACGAGCAACCGCCGCCGCCGACCGGGTCCGCGCCTGGATGGTCGTCGTCGACTCGGCCGGCCAGGCCATGGCCGAGATCGACGCCGTCTTCCCGCAGGCCCTCGCCGACGCGGGCGACGACCCCGGGCTCGTCGCCCTCGTCCGCTACCAGCTCGGCTGGCGTGCCCTGCTGATGGACGGCGAGATGACCAAGGCCCGCGAGGAGGCGGCCCGCTCCGCGCGGCTGGCGGCCCGGGCCGGGGACCGGCGCACCGAACTCCTCGCGCTCGGCTTCCAGGCGCAGATGGAGACCCTGATGGGCCACCCGGACGCCCCCGCGACCATCCAGCGGGCGATGCGCGAACCGCAGGACCCGCGGGTCGCCTGCGACCACAACGGCGCCGGCGCCGCCCGTTTCCGCTGGCTCATCATGGGCGACCGGCTCGCCGAGGCCCGTACGGCCATCACCGCGCTGCTGCGCGAGGTGCAGCGGCGCGGGATGGTCGAGAGCGAACTGCACTTCCTGCGCGGCCTCGCCGAGACCGAACTGCGCTCCGGTCACTGCGGCCGCGCCCTCGACCTGGCCCGGGAGAGCCTGCGGCTGGCCCGCGACACCGGCATCGGCGAGGCGGCCACCGCCATGTTCACCTCGCTCGCCGAGGCGGCCGGCGGTGACGTGGACCGGGCGCTCGCGCTCGCCCACGAGGCCGTGGACCGCGCCGAGGAGGACGGCGACATGGTGTACCTCTCGCGTGCCCTGGGCGCCCTCGGGCACGCCGAACTGGTCGCCGGGGACGCGTCGGGGGCGGTCCGCTCGCTGCGCCGGGTCCGGGAGCTGGAGGAGGCGCTCGGCGTCATCGACCCGGCCCGCGGCCGATGGCACGGTGACCTCGCCGAGGCCCTGGTCAGGATCGGCGAGACCGCGGAGGCGCAGGACGTCATCGACGTGACCCGGCGGCGCGCGCTCCGGCTGGAACGCGAGAGCGTGCTCGCCGTGCTCGACCGCGCCGAGGCGCTGGTCCGGGCCGCGCGCGGGGAACAGGGGCCCGCGGAGCGCCAGTTGGCCTCCGCCCAGGACCGTCTCGGCAAGCTGGGCTACGGACTGGAGGAGGCCAGGGCCGCGTACGCCCTGGCCGGGCTGCGCACCCTCCCCACGGGCCCGGGCCCGGGCCTCCGGGCGGGAGGCACCTCCGTACCGGGACCCACCGCGTACGACGAGGCGGCCCGGCTGTTCCGCCGGTGCCGTGCGCTGCCCTGGCTGCGGCAGGTGGAGTCGGCGGCCGCGCTCCCGCCGGCCGCGCCGCCCCTGGCCCCCACCGCGCTCGACACCCTCGCGGCCACCGAACGCCAGGTCGCCGCCCTGGTCATGGAGGGCGCCACCAACCGCGAGATCGCGGGGCGCCTGTTCATCAGCGTCAAGACCGTGGAGGCCACGCTCACCCGGGTGTACCGGAAGCTGGGGATCCGCTCGCGCGTCGACATCGTCCGGCTGGCCGCGGAGCGCAGGCCCGACTGACGCTCCGCCGGGACCACTCCCCGGACGGACGGCGCGACTTCGCGGACACGCCCCGGGGAGAAGCGGCCGGACCGGTGAGACTGCGGGCCACAACGGTGACGCTCCGGCCCGCGGCGATAGAGCCCGGGGCCGGAGCGGTATGGCTGCTGGGTGACTCCTTCGGGTGAACGTGCGCCGGACATGCGGGGCCCCCGGGCCGGGATCAACCGGACGGCGCCCCCGTCAAACACGGCCCGCGCCGTGCAAGGGTTTTCCCTCCCCCGTCCCCACTAGGGGGTTCCCTCATTGGGAGAGAGCGGTCACACCCCCTAGCGTGTGGGCGTGCCGTTCGCTCGGGTCCGCGACACCCCAACCAGGGGCGCCGTGACTCCCCCCACACACACCCGTGCGTCCCCCCACCGGCAACTTTCAAGGAGACCGATGTTCGGGCTCAACCGCGTCAAGAAAAGCGTCGCCGTGTGTGCGGCGACCGCCGCAGCAGCCACGACCACGCTGCTCGGCGCCCACTCCGCCGCCGCCGCTCCCCAGCCCATCGTCGGCGGCACGACGACCACGACGAGCACGTACCCGTTCATGATGCAGATCACCGACGCCAGGCAGAACCAGTTCTGCGGCGGCACGCTCGTCGCCGCCGACAAGGTCGTGACCGCCGCCCACTGCATGTCGGGCGAGACGACCGACAGCATCCGTGTGGTGGGCGGGAGGACGTACCTCAACGGCACGGACGGCACCGTCAGCAAGGTCGGCAGGATCTGGATCAACCCCGACTACACCGACGCCACCGACGGCGACGACGTGGCCGTACTGACCCTGTCCACACCGATGCCCTACAACCCGGCGCCCTACGTGGCCGGCTCGGACACCGGCCTGTACGCGGCCGGCACCACGGCCCGCATCGTGGGCTGGGGCACCACCTCGGAGAACGGCACCTCCTCCAACCAGCTGCGGACCGCGACCGTCCCGATCGTGTCCGACTCCAGCTGCGCGAGCTCGTACGGCAAGAACTACGTGGCCTCCGACATGGTCTGCGCCGGATACACCGCCGGCGGCGTGGACACCTGTCAGGGCGACAGCGGCGGCCCGCTGCTCATCGGCGGGGTGCTGGCCGGCATCACGTCCTGGGGCGAGGGCTGCGCCGAGGCCGGCTACCCGGGTGTCTACACCCGTCTGACGACGTTCTCCAGCCTGGTGACCGATCAGGTCAACTCGTAGGAGACAAAGATTTCCTGAGTACCCCTCAGGTGAAAGCCGAGGGGCGGGGGGGGGGGGGGGGGCCCCCCCCCGCCCCCCCCCCCCCCCCCCCCCCCGGGCCCCCCCCCCCCCCCCCCCCCGCGGCCACCCCCCGCCCGCCGCCCCCCCCCCCCCCGCCCGCCCCCCG
>NZ_JBHXDQ010000084.1:34734-37651 GCF_042725875.1 Streptomyces sp. NPDC127038
GCCTTCCCGCATCCGCTTTGCTCTCAACTTTCCCCCTAGCACCCCTCCGGTCACCCGCGGGGGCCGTTGGGCGCCTCCACGAGCGGCCCGCAACGCCCCTCATCCAAGGGCATGGCCCCCGTGAACCTGCCGGCGGACGACTTCCCCGCGTGCCTCCGCCGTCCGCCGGCACTCAGGGCCGCGCGACCGTGCCCCACGGCAGCTCAGGCGCGAGCGTGCAGAACGGCGCCTCAGGGGCTCGCGACCGTGCCGAACCGGATGTCGTGCTTCTCCCCGGCGTGCAGCGTGGCGAGCATCCGCTCCCCCTCCGCGGCGACCTCGTCCCGCCGCGCCTTCGTGAGCGTGCCGAAGGGTTCGACGACCAGCGCGCCCTCCTCCAGCTTCCACAGGCCGGCCACGAACCCGTCGACGAGCAGGGTGCGGTAGGCCTGATTGCCCCGCCAGGTACGCCCTTTGAGGCCGGCCGGCACGACCCGGGAGCGGTCGGCGTGGGACAGCAGCAGGTTGTCGAACTCGGGGAGGAAGCGGGGCGGGGCGGGGGTGTCGGGGCCGGGCCTCGGCGCGTCGGGAAGGTCGAAGAGCTCGGCTCCGCTCTCGTCGCGGAACACCGCCAGAGCGGGCCGGAGCCGCTCGAAGACCTCCCGGAGCCGGGTCAGACCGGCCCAGGTCTGCATGTCCTTGACCGAGGCGGGGCCGAAGGCGCCGAGATAGCGCAGCACGGCCTCGTCGGGCGCGGGAGCCGGTTCGGCGGGGCGGCCCAGCCAGTGCTCGGCGGTGGTGAGGGCGACCTGGCCGCTGCGGCCCCACAGCCCGCGCGGGGTCACCTGGACCAGCGGCAGGGTGCAGCGGGCCGCGACGGACAGGGCGAACGGGTCGGCTTCCGGCCACCGCGTGAGCAGCGCCTCGCGCAGCTCCTTCATGGTGCGCGGCTCGCTCTCCACCAGTTCCCGGGCGATCGCGGCCAGCAGGTCGAGGTCGACGCCGGCGAGACCCTTGCGGAACTGGCCGAGCTCGCGGTCGCGGGCGGCCTGGACCAGCGGGCGCAGGGTGAGGGCGTCGTCGGCGGTGTGCGTGTGGATGGTGGAGCGCAGGGTGACGATCCGGACGGCGTCGCGTGCCTCCATGGCCGCCGACAGCAGCTCGGGCCGGAAGCCGTCGAGGCGGGCCGCGAGGGCGTAGTACGGCGGCTTCACGTTCTGCGCCTGGAGGCCGACGAGGTGCTCGACGGCGGCCGTCGCGGACAACGGGGAGCGGCGCAGCAGGAGCTGACGGTCGAGGGTCGCGCGGTTGAGGGCGCGGGTGCCGAGCACGGGGGCCGTCGCGGTCGTCTTCGTCATACCGGGCACGCTAGCGCCGGTCGCGGACACCCTCTGTCCGCAACTCTCACCCGATCCCCGTCCGGCCCTCGGTACGCGGACCGTTTGCCCCGTATATCCTGCTCGGAGATCGTCCAGACGTTCGTACGACCCTGGAGGCAGCCGCGATGTCCGAGCGACGCGCCCGCCCGGCCTCGGAGGACCGGCGGGGCCAGGGGGACACGGACGGCTCCGCGCGGGCCAAGGGGTCCGGCGGCCCCGAGGGCGCGAAGGAACGGAAGTCCCTGTGGCGGCGCGCCCTGACCCCGCCGTCCGCGCCGCCCCCGAAGCGCGCCGCGCCGCAGGCCCCGCCTCCCTCTCCCGAACCCAGCGAGATCGTCAGCGTCGTCCAGTCCGCGCTGTACCGCGACGGGGTACGGGTGTCGGCGCCCGAATCGCT
Organism: Streptomyces sp. NPDC127038; assembly: GCF_042725875.1. NCBI lineage: Bacteria > Bacillati > Actinomycetota > Actinomycetes > Kitasatosporales > Streptomycetaceae > Streptomyces > Streptomyces sp. NPDC127038. The sequence continues at coordinate 36,490 of NZ_JBHXDQ010000084.1, forward strand.
CGCCGAGACCTTCCGTGAGCTGCGCGAGCAGCCGGACGGCATGGCGTGGATCGGCCTGGCCCGTCCGACGGCGGCCGAACTCCACTCGCTGGCGGCGGAGTTCGACCTGCATCCGCTGGCCGTCGAGGACGCGATGGAGGCGCACCAGCGCCCGAAGCTGGAGCGGTACGGCGAGACGCTGTTCGTCGTCCTGAGCGCCGCCCGGTATCTGGACGCGGCCGAGGAGGTCGACTTCGGCGAGCTGCACGTGTTCGTGGGCCCGGACTTCGTGATCACGGTCCGGCACGGTGCGGCGCCTGACCTCTCCGCGGTGCGCCGCCGCATGGAGGGGAGCCCCGAACTGCTCAGGCTCGGCCCGGAGGCCGTCCTCTACGCGATCCTGGACTCGGTGGTCGACGGTTACGTCCCGGTGGTCTCCGGCGTCCAGAACGACATCGACGAGATCGAGACGGAGGTGTTCCGCGGCGATCCCGCGGTGTCCCGCCGCATCTACGAACTCTCCCGCGAGATGGTCGAGTTCCAGCGCGCCACCCGCCCGCTGGTGGGCATGCTGCACAGCCTGATGGCCGGCTTCGCCAAGTACCGCACGGACGAGGAACTCCAGCGCTACCTCCGTGACGTGGCCGACCACGTCACGCACACCAGCGAGCGGGTGGACGGCTTCCGCCAGGCCCTCACCGACATCCTGACCGTCAACGCGACGCTGGTCACCCAGCAACAGAACGCGGAGATGCGGGCGTTGGCGGAGGCGGGCTTCGAACAGAACGAGGAGATCAAGAAGATCTCCAGCTGGGCCGCCATCCTCTTCGCGCCCACCCTGGTCGGGACCATCTACGGCATGAACTTCGAGAACATGCCGGAGCTGGGCTGGCGCTTCGGATACCCCTTCGCGATCGGCCTGATGGGTGTGGTCTGCGCCAGTCTGTACGTGATCTTCAAGCGCCGGGACTGGCTCTGAACGATCGCCCTGTGCGGCACTGCCGCGCGGGAGTGCTCAGGCACCCGTCCGCCGACGTTGCCGTCAGCCATTGCCGTCAGGGCCTCGAAGCGCCCCGCCGGAGCCATCCGACGCTGTTGGCAAAATCAGCCTGATCTTGTGGTGAGCCCGTGCTCGCCACAAGATCAGGCTGACTCAGTGCCGTGGGGCTGCGAGGATGCGCTG
>NZ_JBHXDQ010000085.1:0-37359 GCF_042725875.1 Streptomyces sp. NPDC127038
AAATCCCACGCCAGGCACGGCCCGTTGAACGGGGAACCCACCCGAAGGCCCAGCCGGTCACCACCGGCAGCCAGGCGGGAATCCCCGCCCTTTAGAGCGGGGAGGATGTCAACGACGCGCTGTTCACCAAGGGCGATCTCGGCGTGGTCGACAAGTACCTCTCCGAGGACTTCGTCGACCACGACCCCCCGTTCAACGCGCCCGGCGACCGTGAAGGCCTCCGCGCCGCCGGAGCGCTGTTCCGGGAGGTGTGCCCGGACTGGCACAGCGAGCCGCAGCTGATGATCGCCGAGGGGGACCTGGTCGTCGAGCACTTCACCGCCGGCGGGACGCAGCGCGCTGACCTGCTCGGGGTGCCGGCCCCGGCCGGAGGCCGCCCCCTGACCCTGCGCGGAACCAACATCTTCAGGATCCGGGACGGACGCATCGTCGGGGCCGGCCCGACGAACTCGGCATCATGCGCCAGCTGGGGATCGTCCCGTCGTAGACACGGCGTCGGGGCCACGGCACCCGGATCGCTGTGGAAGACCACGGGCGGGGGCGGCCTGAGGTCACCGCGCCGAGTCCGCTCGGCCACGGCGTGCTCCAGCCCTACGGCCGCCGCATCCGGCTCACCCGGGCCGTCGGCCGGCTCACGCGGGAACGCGCGCAAGCCGGTGAACGCCGGTCATCGGACCCAGGATCCGCCAATCCGCGCCGAGTTGACGACGCGTCCGGCTCAGAGCAGAGGCTTGTGCATCACGACGCAGGGCCGGCCGAGCTGGAGGTCGCGGCGGCGGTCGATCTCCCGCCAGCCCAGTGAGGTCCAAAAGGCGAAGGCCGAGGGGTTGTTCTCCAGGACGGCGATCCTGAGACCGTCCTTCCCCTGGCCGCGGAACCGCTCCTCGACAGCCGCCACCAGCAGCCGTCCGACGCCCCGGCGGCGCTGGTCCCCGTGCACGATCAGCAGCCCGATCCAGGGATACCCGTCCTTGGGGTGCCGGTCCAGCAGACAGACCAGGCCGACCGCCCGGCCCCCGGCGTCACGGGCGAGCAGGACATGACCCCCCTCACTCCCCGCCTCCTCACGCAGATCGGCCTCGACCCGCCCGGGCACGATGTGCCCGGGGTCGTACTCACCGGAGCCGCGGCAGTACTCGGGGTTGCTCGCGTAGATGCCGACCGCCTCGGCGATCTCGTCCGCGGTGAATCCCATCGGGGTGAGGGTCGCAGTGGCCACGGGGCCAGGGTAACCAGGCCCGCACCGGGGCACGGCCCCTGCCGCCGTCCGGGCTCCGCGGCATCGAGCGCGGGTTGCTCATTGCCCGCGAGGCGGCCGCCGCCAGGGGCGCGGACCCGCGCAGGGGCGTGTCCCGCCGGGCTTCTTCGCCCGGGCGGGACACGCCCCTCCTGTTTCGCGACGGTCCCGTCCCCACGGGGGGCCGTCACGCAACCGGGGGACCTGGGCCACCGCTCATGGCGGCCCCCCGGAAACCGGAACGCGTCCTCTTGGTCTCCACGGTGAGCCACCGGCGGGGTGAGGCGCCTGAGTGAACGCTGCTCACCGCCGACCGGCGCCGGGCCGCCGGCCTCTGTTCCGGGGGCCCGCCCCCGTATCCGCGCCGGTGCCGCGGATACGGCGCGGCATTGCCACCCGCCACGAGAAAAACGCAATTATCTATCCCGTCGGCGCCTTGCCCCGCTCCACCCGCCGATCGGGCCGGTACGGGCTCAACGGGTCAACCGGCGTGGCACTTTAACCGTTCTGATAGAGACAGGGGCGAGGAGGCCGATCATTGATCCGATTCGTTTAAACTCACTGGCAACGAGGCGGGAAGCGACACACAAGCAGGAGACACCAGCCGTGCCGAACCCACTGCAGGTACTGATCAAGCACCAACTTGAACAGCGGGGTTGGTCGTACGGCGATGTCGCACGCGGTGGGGGTATTTCGCGGTCCACCGTCCACCATCTGGCTACGTCGGAACGACTGGCCCAGATGCCGCAGCAGAGCACGCTGGAGGGGCTGGCCAAGGGGCTGGGCATCCCTGTGGCCCCGGTGCACCGGGCCGCCGCCGAGGCGTGCGGGGTCAACCTCTACCGCGAGGACACGCCCGCGGCCGGAGACCCCGAAGTCGCGATCCTGATCGCCAGCGTCCAGAAACTCAGCCCTGTCGACCGCAAGCACGTTTCCGCGCTGGTGGAATCCCTGCTGCGCAACGCCGCGGCGGAGGAGAAGGCTCATCCCGGCGCCTAGGCGCCAGAGATCCCGCGGTCAGGAATTTTGTGAACTCGCCGCCCTGAGCCAGGCGATCACCGTGACGACCGTCTGGTAGTCGAGCTCGGCGATCCGCGCGGTCGCCCCCGCCTCGCGCAGCGACGGCGGGACGCAGGCCGCGTCTATGGCGCAGTGCAGCAGGACTTCGTGGGCTCTGGTGGCGGGGAGGTCCTCGCCCACTTTCAGGTCACCCCGGAGCGACGGCGCGATGGGCAGCGGGGGAGTCTCTTCGATTTTCTGCATATCGTCTTTCATGATGGCGCAAGCCGTCTTGCCTCCGGCATTTTCGGGACCGACGGCTTCGGGTAAAGGGAAAGCCTTCCGCGGTCGCCGGTGCCGCACGCGCAGGATTCGTCGAATCGGCATTTGTGCGAGGTGAAGGTTCCAAGGATTCGCTTCAGTTCCTCCTGGAGGCTCCCGGGGCTGTTCCAGTTCTGCCGGGGAGGAAGATGGCGGTCGACCGTCGTCCAGAAGCGGTCCACCGAGGCCTGGACGCGCCGGTCGGAGGCGGGAGCGGATCCCGGCGACAGCGCCAGAACCCGTACGCGCTCGGTGAACGCGTAGGTGGTCCACTGGCTGTGCCGGCCGTACCGGGTGTGCTGGGCGTGCTGGGTCCGGGCGGGCGGAAGCCGTGCGGTGTCCCCGGTCAGGGCGGTGTTCAGCGCCCTGCGCACCAGCTCGTGGGTCGCCGTCCGTTCCGTGCTCCAGCCCATGAGCAGGCGCCGGTCGACGTCGAGGACGACGGCGCAGTAGACGGTGCCCACCGGTGTCGGGTGTGCCCTGGCGTCCGTGACCCACAGACGCCGTGGCGCCCGGTCGTCGGGAGCCTGGGGGGCCGTCCACCGGGAGCGGCCGGTCTGCCCCTTGATGCCGGCCTGCCGCATGAGCAGTTCCACGGTCCCGCGGCTGATGCTGACGCCGTAGTGTTCCCGCAGCTCGTGATGGATGCGGCGCGAGCCGTACGCGGCCCTGGAGGACCGGTGGATGGAGACGATGAGCTCGGTCAGCCAGGCATGGCGCTGCAGCCGGCCCGAGGGGGCCCGCCGACGCCAGGCGTAGTACCCGGATTCGGAGACGCGCAGGAGCGTGGCCGTCGCCCGGACCGGATGTCCCTCCGCCGCCATCACCTGGATGGCCTCGAACCGTCTTTTGGGGGCACCACATCGTTCAGCAGCTCCGTCAGGCGCCGGTGGGTGAGCAGTTCGCTCTCCAGCTGCGCGATGCGGGCAAGGGCGGCGTTCAGTTCCGAGGACGCCTGTCCGCCGGTGAACTGATGTGCGGTCACGTGCGCGTAGGCGTGGCGCCAGCGGTACACGGTGGGTCTGCTGAGGTGCAGTTCGGCTGCGACGTCCTTGACGGACCGGCCTTCGGCCAGCAGGTCCAGGGCTCGGTTGTGCAGCGCGGAGGGATGCTGTCTGGGCATGTGCCTTCTGGTTTCAGGCCCGGGGATGCTCGCGGGCCCGGCCCGGCGGTCCGGGCCGGCGAAGCGTTCGGGACGTCGTGAGGCTGTCGGGCCGGCGGCGGTGACGGGACCCGCCCGCCTGACAGCCCGTCCCGTCAGTGGACGTGGCGGTGCATGGTCACGGTGGGCTGGAAGCTGTCGAGCGGGTCCGCGCTGCTGCCGCGAGGAGCGGAAGCGGCTTCGCGGTCCAGGATGCTCTTGACCTCGTTCGCCAGCTCGTCGGCACGCTTGCTGACACTGGAGATCGGCAGACTCGACGACCTCAGGGCGGCCACCTCCCGGTGGATACGCGCGAGTTGGGTGCGGGCGGACCGGCTGAGCGTCAGCTCGCGCGGGGTCGCGACGACGAACTGGTACGCACCGGAGAAGGTCTCGCAGCCGGGGCAGTGGTCGTTGGAGGCCCGGCTGATGTTGGAGGCGTTGACCAGCCGCGCGTTGCGGCCGGCGGCGGTGACGATCTGGTAGGACAGCGCGATGGACCGGCACGGGTCGGAGACGGAGCAGCCCGCGGATTCGGCCATGGCCCGGTTGTTCGCCGTCACCGCGACCTGCGGACCGAACTGGTGGATCTGGAAGGACTCGTCGAACTGGTTGACGTGCATACGGTCCGCGTGGGTGCTTGCCATGTCCACGGCGGTGGACGAGCTGAACAGACGCGGGCCGCCGGTACTCGCGCTGGCCACCGTCGTCGTCGCGGCGACGGCCATCCCGGTGGTTGCGATCATGCCCAGTCGTACGGCGGTCTTGGCGACGGCGCTGCTGCGCGGCTTGCGGTGTGTCATCGATTTCTCCTGAGGGGCGGGGCGGGGGCGGGGAGCTAAGAGAGAGGGGGGCGGGCCGGTGGGACTGCTCTACGGCGCCGTTTCCGGCACGGAATCCGTCGTGACGGGCGTCGGCGAGACGGGGACGGCCGTGACCGGTACGGATTCCGACGGTGTGGGAGCGGTGGGGGAGAGGACCGCCGAGGGGGTGTCGGTGTGGGTGCTGTGCGACGGCGTGGGTGCCGGGGAGTCCTTCCCCGACGGTGCCGACGGGCGCCGGCTGGGGGAGCCGGAGCTCGGCGCCGCCGTGCCCGGGGAAGCGGAGTTCCCGCCCGCCGCGAGGGAGGGCGCGGGCGAGGCGGGAAGGATGTGATGCGGATGCGGGAGCGCTGGCACATCCGCCGGTGCCGTCGTGACCCCGTGCGAGGGACGCGGGGCGGCGTGCGAGGGCCTGACCGTGGGCACGCCGGGCTGGAGGACCGGGGCGACCGGTGCCGCGGGAGGCAGCGGCTTGGGCGTCGCCCCGTGCATCCACGCGCCGACCAGGATCGAGACGCCGGTCAGGGCCGCGACCCCGCAGGCCGCGCGGAGCGGGGCGTTGCCCTCGGTGACCCGCACCGCGCCACGGGCGAGACGGCCGGCGAGCCGCACGGTCAGGTAGGCCCCTCCGGCCATGGGGCAGATCAGCATGAGACTTCCGATGACGCCGACCAGCCCCGCGGCGATCTGCCCGTCGCCGAAGGCCGAGAAGGTCCCCGTGAGCTGCTCGACCAGCGAACGCAGGCTCGTGGAGACCAGACGCGGAAGGTTCCACAGGGCGTAACCGGTCTCCGCCAGCAGCAGGGGGACCATGGTGGCGACCCAGACGGAGACCACGATCCGGGCGGAGCGCTTGAGGTCCGCCACCTCCGGGTGCACCGGCCGGCCCGGCAGGACGCTCAGCAGGATGGGTTTCACCTTGCCGTACAGGTCCGGTACGCCGGCCAGGTCGCCCAGGATGTAGTAGCCGTCCAGACGCACGGCCGGCATCAGCTGTTCGAGGACCTCGAAGTGCGCCAGATAGATCGCCGCGAGGAAGTAGGGCTGTCCGGTCACCGCGTACGCGGCGGCCAGGACCAGCATGAAGAGCACGTTGAAGTAGACGCCGCCCAGGCCCGTCCGCAGGCGTCCGCCGCGTCCCACCCGGTAGGCGTCGGTGACGTCGGTGTACATGGAGGGCCAGATCAGGAAGATGCCGTAGCCGATCTTTCCCGGCGTCGCTCCGCTGTACCGGCACGCCGACGCGTGCCCGAACTCGTGGAAGACCAGCGACGCGACGGTCAGCACGAAGACGATCAGCATCCAGATCGGCTGTTCGAGGACGCGCAGGACGGGCGTCATGGCGCCGTGGACGCCGAACAGCCAGACGTCCATGACCGCCGTGCACGTCAGTACCAGGGCGACGACGGGCGGCCGGTGGAGCCACGCCAGTCCCGCGGCGATCCGCGCCACCTGGTCCTCGTTGAAGACGACCTTGTGGCCCTTGAGGACGAGCAGGAGGTCGGAGCGGGGCTGCGGCGCGGGGTCCTTCTCCGCTCCGTCGGCCGCCACGACGCCGAGGGGGGTGAGCTTCTTCTCCAGAAGGTAGACCACATTGTCTGCGGTCAGCTCGGCGTCGTGGCGGCCGCTGACGAAGTGGGAGATGCCTTCGGCATCGCGCACCCCGTCGACAGCGCTCACCACCAGATACAGCAGCCGGGACAGCTGGATCACCTGGCCGTCACCCCGGCGGACAAGGTATTTCGGCTGGGTGGATCCTGATCCCTTGTACTCCCCGATGCGTTCCAGGCCATGGCTCAGCCGCGGAACGGGAAACACCGGAAGCGGCCGGGTGGCCGGCGCACGCAGGGGCACCGTGTTCCAGCTCGGTTGGAGAGGAACCGTGGTGTCGTCCAGGGCGCCGGTCGTACCGCCGCCGCCGAAGGGCTGCGTGTCCGACAGGCCGGCAGCGTCGGGGTGCTGATTTCCTGACACTGCCAACGTTCCTCCTCCGATGCGGGCGACCCCGCATCCGGCGCGATCACAAGGGGGCATGAGAGCCACTGACGGACGGCGGTCACGCTGCGCGCCCTGCGGCTGGACGCATCCGGAGCGCGATGCCCCGGTGTCCCCGGCTCTCGTCGTTCGAGGCCGTCCACACCTCCGTGTCCGTGCTGCTGAACGTGGCGGAGGAGGCGCGGGTCCGCAGGGCGACAACCGCGCCTGCTCTTCCCGGAACCGCCCGCTGCGCACGAGGCGGTCCCTTCCTGCCGTACCGGTTGTCCCCCGAGGGGATGTTCCGGGCCGCAGGAGCCGGGCCGGTGGAGCCGGCCCGGCGTGATGACACCGGCGCTAGTGACCGGTGCCGATCACCGGCAGCGTCGGGACTACTGGTGGAGATTGATCGCCTGCGTGGCCTGCGACTGAGCGACCGCGAACGGGGAGAACTCGTTCGCCGCCAGCGACTCGTTGTGGGCGCCGATGGCGGCGGCCTTGTGCGAGATGTTGGTCGTCTTGGCGAAGTTGAAGGAGAACTTCCCCAGCGCCTCACGGCCGGGCAGCAGTTCGGCGGACTCGGCCTCGAGCATTTCGTTGTTCATGATGAATACCTCTCAGAGTTGTGAAAACGTGTCGATTTCCAGTGGATCCGGACCGCATGCCTGAGCGCGGGCCGCGTCGAGGTCCGGCAGGTGTGACCCGTCGGCGGATGCCCCACCCGGCAGAGGCCTTCGCCTACGACCGGGCTCTGGCGCTCGATGCGCTGTCGCGCCCAGGCCCCTTGAGAAAACGGAGCCTCGGACGACATTCGCTGTCCGGAGCTTCCGAACAACTTGTCCGGAGGTTCTGGACAGTAGCGGACGGGGAGATGGTTCGCAAACCCGCTAAATAGGAACGTTCGTGCCCGAAATGCACGTCAGTTCGCCCTGAATGCTTGACGGTTGTACGTACGGGGCGTCCAGGGGCTGGCCCGGTACGCCGGACAACGCCCGTACGGCAAAGGAGAGTTGGGGCCTAGCCCAGTAGCTCGGCGGCCCGCCGGTGGATGGCCAGCTCGGCGTCCAGCTCGGCGATCCGCCGGCGGGCTGCCGCCAGATCGGACGGGCTGCCGTCGGCCGCATCACTCGCACCGGCCGCATCGGTCGCACTGGCCGCATCAGTCGCACCGGCCGCAGTGGGCCCGGCCGGCCCGTCCAGCCCGTTCAGCCGCTCGGCGACGAAGCGCCGTCGCCACTTGCGCACCGTGTCCGCGGCCACCCGCAGCTCCCTGGCGACCGAGACGATCGGCGGGACCCCGGGCCCCGCACACGCCAGCACGATCCGCGCGCGCAGGGCCAGGGTCGGGGCCGGGGCCGGGGTCCGGGCCGGTGTCGCCCAGCGTTCCAGCACCGCCTGCTCGTCCGCGGAGAGCAGCAACGGCTCCAGCTTGGGGCCGCGACGGGGGACTGGCGCGTCGCCGGCGGAAGTCGTGCACCGGCTAACGGGCCACGGCGGGAACAGGACGCCCGGTGACCAGCAATTATGGGCCGGTTTTGGGAAACGGTACGCCGGAGGCGTCATCGCTCGTTGTTGTTCAGGGTCGCGCGCTTTCCCGGAGCCGCCAGGATTCGAGGCGGACCAATAAGTGCGAAAGAGGGGCTTTTTGTCGCTATCCTCTTGTTCCACCCGGGCTGAGCGGGTTTCCTGATGAGTGTCGTTGGAGGGGTCCAAGTGTTCGTCGTCCAAGGATCATCCACCACGGCTGTTGTGCGCGGTACTACAGGGGAGCCAGTGATTCTGCTCTCCGGGGAGCTACCGGAGTGCCTGACAGCGGCGGCCTTGGATGATGTAATGAACATGGCTTTGGCTGTTCTCAGTGGAGACGAGATGAGACTATTCAGATCGTGTCTCACGGCTTTGTGTTGCGGTGAAAAGCTGGAAGAACGCCACATTGAAGTGAGCGGGGCGATCCTGACCATCTTCAGGAGATGATCTGAACGCGCTCCCGAATTCTCACAAGAAACGATCCGCCTGTCAGGTGTGATCCTCCGCCGCGCCGACGGCAGGGCACTGCCCGCCGCGGGACTTCCCATGACGGCGGGCAGTGCCAGGTGGCGATCCGGGGTTACCGGAGCCGGCCGGGTACGCAGACCCAGTGGCCGCGGTGGTGTCCCCGGCCGTGGTGGAAGCTCCAGTGGCAGAGTCGGCCCGGGTCGCGGTCCCCGTTCCAGCCGCGGCCCTGGTCGTAGTCCCTGTTCCAGCCCCTGTCGCGGTCGCGGTCGTGGTCCCCGTTCCAGGCGCGGCCCCGGTCGCGGTCCCCGTCCCAGCCACGGCCCCGGTCGTCACCACGACCCCGGTCGTCACCGCGACCCCGGTCGTCACCGCGACCCCGGTCGTCACCGCGACCCCGATCGTCACCACGGCCCCGGTCGCCGTCGTGGTCACGAGGTTCCAGAAGGGAGCTCGCGGCCATGAGTGGTGCCTTGGGGGCGGGAGCCGGAGCGGCTGCCGCCGAACCCGCGAGCGGCAGAATGACGGCCCCGGCCGTCAGGGCTGCGGCAGCGAGAGTTCCAGCCATACGCTTCACTGATTGATCCTCCTTGAATTTCGGGCAATCTCGGACCGGAAACCGACAGTACCCGCAACTTTTGGACCGGCAATGAAGGCGGTCGGCACCGTGTCCGACAGGACGGCGCGATCCCGGGGATCTAAACAGCAGGTCGGAGGGCATGGGCGAGCGGTCCACCGCTTCCCTTTCGCCGGGAAACGGAACGGAGAATGCACTCGACCGGCGGACGGGCCGTGCGAGTCGAATGAGCAAGGCTCATGAAAAGGCAAAATGTCGTCCGTCCAGGGTCTCTTTCTTTGACTTCTGATGAAATCCGCCCGGTCTTCGGAGGAGACGGACTGTTTACTTCCGCCGCATACGCCAGGGCGCAGGACGAGAAAACCTCGTATCCGCCCGATGCAAATGCCTCGATTTCCACGGAGCCCCTTTCGGCATCTTTCTCATGCCCCTGCCCGGCTCGCTCGGGGAAGCCGCTGAACGTGCCTGGGTCGGAGGGTCGGAGGGTCGGGGCCGGCGTCCGGCCGACTGCGCCCGCACCGGCCGCGCGTGTCCGGGATTCGGGGTCGGGGCCCGACTAGTCTTCCGATACCGACGGACGGAAGGCCGGCGTCATGCGGAGACTGCTCTACGGCATGAACTTGTCCCTGGACGGCTACGTCGCCGCGCCCGGCGACGACCTCGGCTGGAGCGCGCCGAGCGACGAGCTGTTCCAGTGGTGGCTCGACGAGGAGCGGGCGATCAGCCTGCTGCTGTACGGGCGCAGGCTGTGGGAGACCATGAGCGCCTACTGGCCGACCGGCGACCGGCAGCCGGACGCCACCCCGGCACAGATCGCCTTCGCGCGGAACTGGCGGGACACCCCGAAGGTGGTGTTCTCCTCGACGGTCGACAAGGTCGACTGGAACGCGCGGCTGGTCACCGGCGACGCGGTCGCGGAGATCACCCGGCTCAAGGCCGGGGACGGCGGGCCGATGAGGGTCGGTGGCGCGGCGCTCGCCGGGGCGGCGATGCGGGCCGGGCTGATCGACGAGTACACGATCGTCACCCATCCGGTCCTGGTGGGCGGCGGCACACCGTTCTTCACCGCGCTGGACGGCTGGGCGCACCTGGACCTGAGGGAGACACGGACGTTCCCCGGCGGCGTGGTCCTGACCAGATACGGGACGAAGCGCTGAACGCGCCGGCCGGTCGGGGGACACCGGCGACGGCCGGTCCGCCGCGGGCGTCGGAGCAAGTGCGGGCGCTGCCCGGGCCGTTGGCCTCGCCGATGGAGGATCTTCACTCGGTGGGGTGAAAACCACGGTTTCCGACGGCGTCGACGTCTCCCTGCTGTTGCCCTGGTAGGAGCGGACGGCGGCCGTCGGACCGGCCGGCTCCCGTAGGCAGCACGCGGAGCACCTCGCCGACCGGCAGGCGGCGGAGGCGGCCCCGCGCTCCGGCGGCGTCGAAGGGCCCGCCCCTTCGGGCGGGAAGGACCGCCACGGCCGGCCGGTGCACGCCCCTTCGAAAGGCCAAAGGACCCGGCGGGCGTCTCACGGCCGGCATCCGCCCCGGCGCCCGCAGCCGAGTGCCCCCGACACTCCGTGCCCCGGGCGTCCCCGCACCGGGCACCACACGATCGCACCGGCAGCCGGTCCGCGCGTTCACGGTGCTGCCGTCGGCCGGCTCGCAACGCAGAAGGTGGTACGACCCGGGAGGAATCGATGATCTCAACCGCCTCGGAGCTGGCCGGATGGCTCGCGGAGATGTCCGGAGACCGGGAAAGGGTCTTCGACGACTGGCGTGCGAGCGGATGCGGAATGGCGATGCTCCCGGCCGGAACGTCCTGGGACGCGGTCAGGTTCTCGGAGGCGAGCGGCTACCGGGCCTACGTCGACCTGCTCCACGCCGTGGGCCCCATCGGTCCCATGCTCTGGGATTCACGATGCCGGCAGGTGTACTTCCTGACCTCTCCGGGATGGTCGGATCTGCTGCGCTCCGCCGAGGTGCGCGTGGTGTCCCGGGGCGGCTGGCTGGCGGTCCCGGACCCCCGGCGGCACGTGGGCAGGTTCGCGTGGATCCTGGGCAGTCCGGAGAAACGGTTGACCTGCCCCGGACGGCTCTACCTCTCCGCCGTACAGGCCCGATCCGCCGCGCCCGGCGACGCTGAGTGCCCCTCCGGCACGGCCGGATGCGTCTCGCCATGGGTGTCCGTCGCCACCCGGTACCAGATGAAACGAATCTTTTGACGTCCCCGAGCCGGGCCTCGCCGGCCCGACGTCCCGGACCGCGCTCCGCCGGGCGACGGACCGGCCGCCGCCGGCTTCTGGATGACCGGCTTGTGGAAGACCGGGCGGCCGTGCCGGGAACAGCAGGTCCGGCCCGTGCGGTTGCATCGACCGGGGGACCGGCGCCGTACGGACGGGGACCGCGGAGGCCGCAGGGCCGTCCGCCTCGCCAGGATCCGGTCCCAGGACTGCGGTGCGCCCGCCGCGGCCCCCTTACCGGCACGTATGTCCACAGGAGGACTGTTCCATGACCGACCGGCCCTTGACCCTCATGGCAGTGCACGCCCACCCCGACGACGAGGCCACCGGAACCGGAGGGGTCCTCGCGCGGTACGCGGCGGAAGGCATCCGCACGGTCCTGGTGACCTGTACCGACGGCGGCTGCGGTGACGGACCGGGGGGCGTCAAGCCGGGCGATCCCGGGCACGACCCGGCGGCGGTCGCCTCGATGCGCCGCGGGGAACTGGAGGCGAGCTGCGAGGTCCTGAAGATCAGCGATCTGGAGATGCTCGACTACGCCGACTCCGGGATGACGGGCTGGCCGAGCAACGACGCCCCCGGATCCTTCTGGCGGACCCCCGTGGAGGAGGGCGCGGCCCGGCTCGCCGAACTCATGCGGCACTACCGGCCCGATGTGGTCGTCACCTATGACGAGAACGGCTTCTACGGCCACCCCGACCACATCCAGGCGAACCGCATCACGATGGCGGCGCTGGAGATGACCGATCTGACGCCGAAGGTGTACTGGACCACGATGCCCCGCTCGGCGATGCGGCGGTTCGGGGAGATCATGCGCGAGTACCAGGAGGACATGCCGGAGCCGGACCCCGCCGAGGCCGCCGCGCTGGCCGAGATCGGCCTGCCCGACGACGAGATCACCACCTGGGTGGACACCACCGCGTTCAGCGGCCAGAAGTTCGACGCGCTGGCCGCGCACGCCAGCCAGGGCGAGAACATCTTCTTCCTCAAGATGGGCAAGGAGAGGTTCGGCGAGCTGATGGGCCTGGAGACCTTCGTACGGGTCCAGGACGCCACCGGCGCGGCCGTCCCCGAGAACGACCTCTTCGCCGGACTGCGCTGACCCCGTTCCCGCACCCGGGAGTTGACCGCCCGGGTGCGGGCGCCGGACTCTTGTATCGAACGTTTGACACAAGATTCCGCCCTACGGCATCTTGTACTCGCCGCCTGGTACAAGATGATGTGAGGGGACCTCTCCATGCTCGACGCCGCCCCGTTCCAGCGCCGCTTCCTCGAGCACGCCGACCACTACGCCCGCTGGTCCGGCCTGGCCATCGGCGTCATCGTCGCGCAGGCACTGTCCGCGCTGGGACACATCGAGTTCGAGCAGCGCGTCGTCTTCTGCATCACCGCCTTCGGCCTGTGCGCCATGGCGGGCGTCCTGCTCGCCGACGCGCTGACCCTGGTCCCCCAGGAGGTCGTACGCACAGCGAGCCTCGCCCCTCGCCTGGTCAGAGAGCATGTGCCGCCGCGCATGGGCCCCCTGATCGTCCTTCAGGGCATCTCGCTCACCGCCCTGCTCGCGATCGCGGCCGCCACGGCCTCCGTCGACCCCGACCACGTCCTGAGCACCGGAAAGGTCGTCACCGTCACCTGCAACGGGATGCGGACACCGCTCGGCCCCTGGCCCGGCCTCTACTACAGCCTCCCGATGTTCGCCGCCCTCGCCATAGCCACCCCCGCCTGCGTGTGGGCGCTGCGCCGCATCGCCCACGGGCCGGGCGGCCAGCAGCAGCGCCGCGACCGCGCCTGGGCGGTGACCGGGGCCTGGGGCCTGCTGGTGTCGAGCCAGCAGCTGTACGCCGTGCTGATGGTCTCCGTCTCGCTCACCGACACGGGCTGCGCCGGCGCCATGGGTGCGCTCACCTTCTGGGTGTTCTACCCGCTGGCCCTGCTCAACCTGTTCACCGTCGTCTGGTCCCTGGTCACCCTGGTGGTGCCCCGGGCCGTCGGCGACCACACGACAGGGGAGCTGTCCGGTCATGCGTGAACCCGCCGTCCGCGTCGACACCACCAGTCAGGTACCGCCGTACGCGCAGATCCGCGCCCAGCTCGGCGCGCTGATCCTCACCGGGCGGCTGGCCGAGGGCGACCGGCTGCCCACCGTCCGCCAGCTGGCCACCGACCTCGGCCTCGCGCCGGGCACCGTGGCCCGCGCGTACCGTGAACTGGAGGCCGCCGAGCTGATCCGCACCCGCCGCGGGGCCGGCTCCCGGGTCGCGGCGCCGCCCGCCGCCCCCGCCCGCCCCCACGCTCCCCAACTCGCCACCCTCGCACGCGACTTCACCTCCGCCGCCCGCGCCCTGGGCGCCGACGCCGAGGCCGTCCTGGCCGCCGTCCGCGACGCCCTGGGCCCGGACCGCCCCTGAACCCGCAGGAGCCGTCCGGGAGTTGCGCGGGTTCAGCCGGCGGGTTCGTCGTCGGTCAGCGTCAGGTTGGCCCCGGAGGCCGGGTCGAAGACGTGCATCTTGGCGGTGTCCACCCACAGTTCGGCCCGGCCGCCCTCACGGACCTGGGTGGAGGCGTTGAGACGGGTGACGATCTGGTGCCCGCCGGCGCCGGTGTCGGTCACCCCCGAGTCGGCCGCGAGCTCGGCGAGTTCGGAGGTGGCGGTGGGCTGCCACTCGTCCTCGGTGAAGTAGGCGTAGACGTCGGATCCCAGGGACTCGACCACGTCGATGTCCACGCTGAAGGCCGTACCCGCTCCGGCCCTGCCCCGGTCCACCAGCGCCGCGTCCTCGAAGGCCTCCGGGCGCAGCCCCACGATCAGGTCCCGGGGCGCGTCGCGGCGCTCCAGGGCCCGGCGCAGCCGGTCGCCGAGGTCGAGGTCGCCGACCGACGTGTGCAGCCGGTTGTCCTCGACGGTGGCGTGCAGGAAGTTCATCGCGGGCGAGCCGATGAACCCGGCGACGAACAGGTTCTTCGGCTGTTCGTAGAGGTGTTGCGGGGTTCCGATCTGCTGCACGACCCCGCCGCGCATCACCACCACCCGGTCGCCCAGGGTCATGGCCTCGGTCTGGTCGTGGGTGACGTAGACCGTGGTGCTGCCCAGGCGCTGCTGGAGGCGGGAGATCTGGGTGCGCATCTGGACGCGGAGCTTGGCGTCGAGGTTGGACAGCGGCTCGTCCATCAAGAACGCCTTCGGGTCGCGCACGATGGCCCGCCCCATCGCCACCCGCTGACGCTGGCCCCCGGAGAGGTTGGCGGGCTTGCGGTCCAGATGCTCCGTCAGATCGAGGATGCGGGCGGCCTCCTCGACCTTCTCGCGGATGGCCGCCTTGTCCACCTTGGCCAGCCGGAGCGAGAAACCCATGTTGTCCCGCACGCTCATGTGCGGGTACAGGGCGTAGCTCTGGAAGACCATGGCGATGTCACGGTCCTTCGGGGTCCGGTCGTTGACGACCTGCCCGTCGATCCGCAGGGTCCCCTCGGTGATGTCCTCCAGCCCGGCGATCATGTTGAGGGTGGTGGACTTGCCGCAGCCGGAGGGGCCGACCAGGATGACGAACTCGCCGTCCCGGACGCGGAGGTTGACGTCCTTCACCGCCACCGCGCCGTCCGGGTAGCGCTTGGTGATGCCTTCGAGAACGATCTCTGCCACGGTCGGTCCTTCTTGTCCTGACGAACTTCTCCTGAACGGACGGCTGTTGCCGGTCAGCCCTTGACGGCTCCGGAGGTGAGCCCGGCCACGATGCGCCGCTGGAAGAGCAGCACGAAGACGATGATGGGGATGGTGATCACCACGGCGGCCGCGGCGATCGAACCGGTGGGCTGGGCGAACTGACTGCTGCCGGTGAAGAACGCGATGGCCGCCGGCACGGTCCGGGCCGCCGAGGTCGAGGTCAGCGAGATCGCGAAGAGGAAGTCGTTCCAGCAGAAGATGAACACCAGGATCGCCGTGGTGAACACCCCCGGCGCCGCGAGCGGAGCGATCACCAGCCGGAACGCCTGCGCCGGGGTGGCCCCGTCCACCTTGGCCGCCTTCTCCAGGTCCCAAGGGATCTCCCGGAAGAAGGCCGACAGGGTGTAGATGGCGAGCGGCAGGGAGAAGGTCATGTACGGGATGATCAGCCCGGTCCAGGTGTCGAAGATGCCGATGATCCGCTCGATGTTGAACAGCGGCGAGACCAGCGAGATCGGCGGGAACATGGCGATCAGCAGCGACATGCCGATCAGCAGGCCCTTGCCGGGAAACCGGAGCCGGGCGATGGCGTAGGCCGCCATGGTGCCCAGCACCACCGCGATCACCGTGGAGATCAGCGCGATCCCGATGGAGTTGATCAGGGCGCGGGTGAACTCCGAGGTCTGGAAGATCCCGCGGTAGTTCTCCCACGTCCACTTGGTCGGGATGAAGTTGCCGTCGGTGAGGGTGCTGGGGTCCTTGAAGGACAGCGCGACGATCCACCACACCGGGAACAGCGCGTAGAGGATGACCAGGACGTTGACCACGGCCCATCCCGACGTCCGGCGTCGTCCGGTGGCGGACATCAGCGTCCCCCTTCCTGGGCGCCGGGGGCGGCCGCGCCGAAGAGTTTGATGAAGGCGAACGCGATCAGCCCCACGCACAGGAAGATCAGGACGGAGATGGCCGAGCCGATGCCGAGGTTGAGCGCGGTGAAGAGGTTGTCGTAGCCGAGGATGGACACCGAACCGGTGTTGTGCGCGCCGGACGTGAGGATGTAGATGTTGTCGAAGATCCGGAAGGCGTCCAGGGTCCGGAAGAGCAGCGCGACCAGGATCGCCGGCTTCATCAGCGGCACCGTCACCAGGAAGAACCGCTGCCAGGCCCCGGCACCGTCCACCTGGGCCGCGCGCAGCGTCTCCTCCGGCACCAGGGCCAGGCCGGCGAGCAGCAGCAGGGCCATGAACGGGGTCGTCTTCCACACCTCCGCCAGGATGATCAGACCGATGGCCGGCCACTGCTCGGTCAGCGGAGCGGAACCGGAGGGCAGCAGCGCGGCCAGGTAGCCGGTCTGCGGGGTCCACGCGTACTGCCAGGAGTAGGCGGCGACCACCGTGACGATGCCGTACGGGATCAGGATGGCGGTCCTGACCGTCCCGCGGCCGAAGATCGTGCGGTGCATCACCAGCGCCAGGGCGAACCCGAGGACGAGTTCGACGGCCACGGAGACCACGGTGATGAACACCGTCACCCACAGGGCCTGCCACCAGAACTCGGAGGACAGCACGGCCCCGTAGTTGCTGAAGCCGACGAAATGCGCCTGCGCCGGGAAGCGCAGGTCGTACCGCTGGAGCGAGAGGTAGACCGCGTAGACGATGGGGTACGCGGTGACGGCGAGCATGACGATCACGGCGGGCGCGCACAGCAGCCAGCCCAGCCGGCGCTCCTGCCGGGCTCCCTCCGACAGGGCGCGGGTGTCCTTGGGCGCGGGTGCGTCCTTCGGGGCGGTCGGGGC
The DNA here is from genome assembly GCF_042725875.1 of Streptomyces sp. NPDC127038. NCBI lineage: Bacteria > Bacillati > Actinomycetota > Actinomycetes > Kitasatosporales > Streptomycetaceae > Streptomyces > Streptomyces sp. NPDC127038. Next base: position 16,747 of record NZ_JBHXDQ010000085.1, read on the forward strand.
CGACGGGGTCACGGGATCAGCCCCTTCGAGCCGAGGGCGTCCTTGATCTGGCCGCTGATCTTCTGCACGTCCGGTACCGGCTGGATCCCGTTCGGCGGCGACAGGGTGTGCGAGATCGCGATGGACACGTTCTGGTAGGCGGGGGTCTTGGGCCGGATGCTGGCGTTCTCCAGGGCCGACAGGACGGTGGAGGCGAAGGGGTAGTTCTTGATCAGGGAGGGGTCCGAGTAGAGCGGGCGCAGCGTGGGCGGCAGCCCTCCCTTGAGCGCCGCGGTCAGCTGGTTCTGCCGGTTGCGCAGGCACAGCGCCGCCTCGAAGGCGAACGCGGAGTGCCGGGTGTAGGCGCCGACGGCCAGGTCGATGCCGCCGATGGTGGGCCGGGCCGGCCTGCCCTTCTCGATGCCCGGGTAGGGCGCCCACCGGAACTGCTTGAAGAGCGTGGGGTTGTTGGCCTTCATCGAGGGATACACGAAGGGGTAGTTGATCTCGAAGGCCGCGCTGCCGGACTCCATGGCCAGCCGGTTCTGGTCCTCCATCTGATTGGACAGGGACGGGTCGGCCGCGGCCGAGGTGGCCAGGGTCTTCATGACGGAGGCCGCGCGCACGGCGGGCGGGCCCAGCCGGGGAGCCGTGGCGGTCGCGTTCAGGATCGATCCGCCGGCGCTCTCCACCAGTGTGTTGAACCAGACCGTGAGCCCCTCGTACTGCGCGCCCTGGATCTCCACGTAGTGCGGCTTGCCCTGCCTGGCCAGCAGGCCGGCCATCGCGATCATCTCGGCCCAGGTCGAGGGCGGCGTGGGGACCAGGTCCTTGCGGTACCAGAGCAGCTGGGTGTTCGTGTTGTACGGCACGGCGTACAGCCGGCCCTTCCACGTGGCCGTCCGCAGCGGGACCTCCAGGGTGTCCCGGACGGCCGCGGCACGGTTGGTCCCGGTCCACGGCAGGATCCACTTGGCCTCGGCGAACTCGGCGGGCCAGGTGACGTCCAGCCCCATGATGTCGACCGTGCTGTCCTTGGCGGCCAGCCGGCGCACCAGCTGCTGGCGCTGGCCGTCCGCGGTGCGGGGCAGCTTGTTGTAGCTGATCCGGTAGCGCCCGCCGGACCGCTGGGTGCAGGCGGTGGCCGCGCTGGCCAGCGCACCGGAGTCGTCGGGGAAGTTGTACCAGTTGAGCGTCACCGGCCCGCCGCTCTTGCCCCCGCAGCCGGCCAGCAGGGCCGCCGGCAGGCACAGGGCGAGCAGCACCCTCAGGAGACCACGGATGCCGGACGAAGACGCCACCCTCACACTCCTTCCGGACCCGTACGGAAAATCCGGACAGAGCGGGGCGAGTCCGGACGCGGGACAGGTTAGGCCCGCACCCGGATCCACGACGCCCGCCGCACCGCCCGGTCATCCGATCGGCCCCGCGACCCGCCCCCGGAACCGCCGCCACGGGCCCGGCCCGCACCCGGCGCCGGAAAATGGTCAGTGGCACCCCTCGGGATGGCGTACGGTTGTGTCTACCGACGCGGGGTGGAGCAGCTCGGTAGCTCGCTGGGCTCATAACCCAGAGGTCGCAGGTTCAAATCCTGTCCCCGCTACTGCTCGAAGAGGGCCCGGATCCTTGGATCCGGGCCCTCTTCGCTTTCCCGGACGCCCGGTTTTTCGGCCCCGCCACGGCCCCGCCACGGCCCCGCCACCGCCCTGGCACGGCCCCGGCCGGAGTGACGGGGGTACCGCCGGTCGGTACCGGGTACCGCCGGTCGGTACCGGGGGTCGCCGGTCAGTGCCGGGGGACACCCCGGACGATCCGGTCGGTCACGGCCGAGGCCCGCACCGGATGCTCCCTCAGCCACCTGCCGAGGTGCTCCTGGACGGCCTGCCCGACGCGATCGCGCACCCCGGGGTTGTCCAGCACGCCGCGCGTGGCGCCGCCGAACTCGGGACGGTCCAGCTTCACCGACACGACCGCCGTCAGCCCCTCGCCGATCCGGTCGCCGCCCACGTCGGGGTCCGCCGCCGACAGCAGCCGCCGTTCCCGCGCGTACGCGGTCACCGCGGCCGCCACCCCGTCGCGGAAGCCCGACGTGTGCGTGCCCTCGACGGTGCGCCGACTGTTGGCGAAGCCCCGGATCCGCTCGCCACGGCAGCCGCACCAGCGGAAGGCCACCTCCATCACCCCCGCCATCCGCGGGTCCTCGTGCTCGAAGGCGACGATCTCCGTGAGCGCTTCCTCCGTCATGTGGCCGTCGAGGAAGACGACGAGGTCCCGCACCCCCTCCGGGGACCCGAACCGCACCGAACGGGACTCACCCGGGCCGCGCCGGTCCGTCAGCGAGACCTCCAACCCCCGGTTCAGGAAGGCCAGTTCCCTGAAGCGTTCCGCCAGGGCGTCGAACGAGAACTCCGCGGTGGTGAAGACATCGGCATCGGGCCAGAAGGTGATGGACGTTCCGCTGCCGGTCGCCGCCCCCGCCTCGGTGACCGGGGTGACGGCCACACCGCGCGCGTACTCCTGGACCCGGCGGACTCCGTCGCGCCGCACCTCGGCCGTCATCCGGCTCGACAGGGCGTTGACGACGCCGGGCCCGAATCTGCAGAAGCCGAGCGTCACGTCGTGGCGACTGCCGGGCTCCCCCCCTGGCCCGATACGGGTCAGCAGGGCTTCGAGCCCGGGACCGCCGCCGTCGGGCCCGGCCGGGGCGACGCCCGCTCCGTCGTCGGCGACCCGGACGCCGCCGTCCGCCATGAGGGTGATGCCGACGGAGCCCGAACCACGGGTCAGGGCCTCGTTCACCGCCCGGTCGGCCACCTCGAACACCAGCTGGCTCAGGCCCCGTTCACCGGTCGAGCCGATGTACATCCCGGGTCGTTTCCGAACGGCTTCCCACGCCTCCAGCACCTGGATGTGACTGGCGTCGTACCCGGTGGTGTCCTCACTCACGATGCCCCTCCGGCGGTTGTCGCCAACAGGCCCTCAGGCTAGGCGAGTTCCAGAAAAACGCCAGGTCAAGGCAGCTTTCCCGATCGTGCAGACGGGCGAGCGAGCGACTCCTGGAAGGACCCCGGACCAGGGCGCGCGAACCACCGCCGGAGCACGGCAACGGGCCCGCCGAGGCCGCGTACGACACCGTCGCAGGCGACGGCGAGGCCTCCAGTTTCAATTTTTTCGGCCCCGGCCGGACGGTGCCGTGCCGGACGGGCCGCGGACGCCCTACAGACGAACGCGGGCGGCGTTCAGGGCCCGAGCCGCCGCCCGGTGTGCCTGTGGCGAGCAGCCGAATCAGCGGCGGCACGACAAGGTGAGTGGATCCCGCCCGGATTCCATGCGCGATATGGCAGCCTGCTCGGTTCCGGCGAGCTCGGCCAGGCGCGCCTGGGACATCCTTCGCTGCTGGCGCCAGGACCGCACCAGGTCTGCCGTGTCGTTCACTGCCCGTCCTTGCTGTAACGGGGCAGACCAGCGGTGTCGATCTTCCAGCCGGCGATGGTGATGGTGTCCGAGAACGTGTAGTGCTGCCTGTTGTCGTACGCGGGCACGCCGCTTCGGTTCACCGGTGCCCAGTGGTGGACCGCGCTTCCGTCGCGGGGGTCGACGATCAGGTAGTGCGGCACCCCCATGGCCGGGTAGTCGCGCAGCTTGCCCTCGTAGTCGTTGCTGGGATGGGACCGGGAAACGATCTCGATGACCAGATGGCAGCGGCGGGGGTCGATGGCATCGCTGTCGGCCACGGCTTCCTCTTCGTCGATCACGACGAGATCCGGTACGCGCAGGATGCCGAGTCCGGCATCTTCCATGTCGGTTTCGAGCATGAGGACCAGGTCCGTACCCAACTGGGGCTCCAGCTGGGTACGCAGGCGGTGCGCAACCAGCTGATGCTGCTTCTTCGGGCTCGTCATCAGAAGCAGCTGGCCGTGGCTGATCTCCGGCCAGGCCAGTGGCTCCGGCCGGTCGAAGGCCTCACGGAACGCGCGCAGATGCCGGTAGACGCCCTGCTCCGTCATATGTTCACCGTACGTGGAAGTCGTCATACCTCGTGGTGGGGCTGCAGGTTTCTCTCGCATCCCGGGACCTTGCCCGAGGGGGTGGCGCTGCTTGCTGTGCCGAGGCAAGGAGGCTTGAACTCCGGGCATGGTGAGGCCCCCGGACGCGCGTCCGGGGGCCGTGAACGGCGGGGGTGTTGGGTTGCGGGCCGCGGTCAGTGCCAGTTGCTGATCCGTACGTCGTGCGGGTGCGGTGCGCCGGTGCCCGTCTCCACCAGGGATTTCAGGCTCATCAGGAACAGGGCCCACTTGGTGGTGCAGTGGTTCATGAACTCCACCTGCTCGCGCCACCCTTCGTGCGCGAACAGGACGACCGTCCACTCACCCTCCTGCTTGAGGTCGAAGGTCACCGTGGTGCCGACCCACTCCTCGGGACCGTCGACGACCTCCCACCGCACCCGGGTGTCCGGCTGGAGTTCGAGGACCTTCATGTCGAAGCCGCCGACGTCGCCGAAACGGAACCGCAGCAGGTCGTCGCCGCTGCCCTCGGTGTCGGTAGTCCACCACGCGGCCAGACCGTCGACCGTGGTGAGTGCCTGATAGACCGTGTCCCGGGCTGCCGTGGTGCCGACCCGGTGCAGGATGTCCGCCATCTCGATCTCCTCACTTCTCCGTGTTCTTGGCTTGCTGGATCGCCTCGGCGATGCGCTTGACGCGCTGCAGACGGGCGTCCCACAGCGCGCCCACCGACTGCAACTGGGCCACAGCGCGCGCCAGTTGCGCCTCGTCGACGTGGTAGCGCCGCTCCCGGCCGGCCGCCGTGGACCGGACGAGCCCGGCCCGGTCGAGCACGCCCAGATGCTTGGTCACGGCCTGCCGGGTGACGGGCAGGCGGGCGCTGAGGGACGTCGCGGTGCCCTGCCCCTCGGCCAGCAGCAGGTCGATCATGCGGCGGCGGGTCGGGTCGCCGATCGCCGACCACAGACCGTCGTCGACACCGGTGCTCATCGCGCGCCCGCCGCCCGCTCGGCGGCCGCCGCCATGCGGGGCAGATAGAAGTCCCAGCCCTGCCGGTGGTCGTTGTAGTGCGCCTCGAGCACGGCGGCCTCCCAGCCGCGTTCGCGGTACCCGCTCTCGCGGAAGCGGAGCGTGGTCCCCTCGCCCGCCGGGGCGAGTTCGAAGGTCACCAGCAGCGAGTTGCCGGGGCCCGCGCTCTCCCCCTCCTCGTGGGTCCACCGGAACGACAGCGTGTGCGGCGGATCGGAGGCGACGACCGTGAACGGCACGGACTTGCTGTCGCCGCTGTCCTTGTTCGTCCACGTGAGACTGCCCGGCCTGCCGGGAGTCGCCTCGAAGTCGTTCTCCGCGCTCCACCAGTCCCGGATGTGCTCGGGGTCGGTGAGCACGTCGAACACCACCTCGGGCCGAGCGTCGATGTACAGCTCGCGCTCGATGCTCCCGTACTCCATGTCCGCAGCCACCTCTCGCAACCATTAGCAACCTTTGGTTGCGTATCACGATAGGCGACACCGGCACCTTTCGCAACCGAAGGTTGCGTATGGGGCCCGGTGAGCGTCAGCCTCGGACGGCCGCGCGCAACGCCCACTCGTGTGCCGCCGCGGTGCGCAGGGCGGTCTCCAGATGGCGGACCTCGTCCGCCAGGGGATCGTCACTGCCGAAGACGTGGCCGACGAGATCGCCGAGCTCGGTGGGACCGTCGAGACCGCCGCGATCGCTCGACTCGGTGAGTCCGTCGAGTGCGTCGGGTCCGCTGAGTCCGTCGGGTCCGGTGGGCGTGTCGCTGTCCTCGGGTGCCGGGGCGAACAGCAGGCCGTACAGCGTGTCGTAGCTCTCGGGCGTGACCTCGGCGGCCCGTACGCCGGTCCAGATGTCCGCGCACCGGAGCCGTACCAGGGTGATGAACGACCACAGGGCGTCCTTCTGGGCGTCCGGGTCCGCGCCGGCGCGCAGCCGTGCCCGCAGATCGGCGTACAGCCGCGGCAGGCCCAGGCCCAGTACGCGGGTACCCGTGTACGTCCACCACGCCGACCCGGTGCCGGAGCCGCAGGCCTCCCAGCGGGGGTCCCACAGCAGGCGGGTGAAAGCGGCGCGCGCGGGGCCGCCGTACAGCGAGATCCCCAGGATCAGGCCGCCGTTGCAGTCGACCGAGGCGTCGTTCTCCCCCCAGGCGACGAGCCGCTCCAGCCACGCCGGGTCCTTCGTCTTCGGGGCGAGGGCGGGCAGGAACTCGGGGAACAGGGCGGCCCCTTCGTGCTCTTCCAGCCTCTCGGCGATCGCGTCCCGCAGCTCCTCGCACGGCAGGTGCAGCAGGCCCAGGCACGCGTCCTTCGACACGTCGTACGAGTCGTCGACGTGTTCCCACAGCAGCGAGGTCGCCGACGCGCACCCCAGCAGCCCCAGGGCGTGCAGCACACCGGACGGTACGTCCTCGCGCAGCCGGCCGCCCTCGACCGTCGCCTCCAGCAGGCGCGCGGCCAGCCGCCGGTCGCCGTGACGGGCGAGGACCGGCACCAGCGCCTCGTGCGCGGCGGGCGCGGAGACGAACAGCGGCAGGAGCGCCCGCGCATCGGCCGGGCCGCCGTGCCGCAGCACCACCTCGGCGGCCATCGACTCCCACTGCCGCGACGCCCCCGGGGGGTCATCGCCGGAGCGCCGGTCGAGCAGGGCCTGAGTGGCCGGTAACAGGGTCAACGTCGCAACCGCCTCTGTCTGGACAACACCGGGCACATCATGGCCGAGGCCGTTCACGCGGTGCCACGCACTTTCCGCACCTCGCGGGCCCGGTGGATTCCGTGCCGCGGCCGCTCAGCCGGACAGTCCGGACCTGCCGCCGGACGGGGTGACGGCGTACCACTGCCCGTCCTTGCCCTGGCCGTCCTTGCCCCGGCCGTTCGTCCGTCCGGCCGCGGTCGTCGCCGGATCCGGATCCGACGCGACCCGATCGGTTCGGCAGATTTGCATGAAAGTCGCACAAGTGCGGTGCCTGGGCGGCAATATGGCCTGATCTTCCCCGAACCGCACATCAGAGGCCGCGCCATGACCAGACCGCAGTCCCCGCCGGATCCCTACGCGAGGCCGCAGCGCCCGGTCCCCGGTGACTCCCACCGGAGCGCGCTCGTCGTGGCCCTGATCGGCGCCGCGGCCACGATCGTCGCGGCCCTGATCGGACTGTTCGTCCAACTGAGCGGCGATACGGAGCAGCGTGCCTCCGGCCCGTCGCTCGGCGCCGCGTCCCCCGCCCCCAGCACGCCCGGCGCGCCCGCCACCTCCGTCGCTCCCCTCAGCTCGGTCCCGCCGACCACGCCCGCGGCGTCCCAGGCGGCCGGCGGACCCGCCGGGACCCCGGCCGCCGCCCCGCCCTCCACCGCTCCCGCTCCCGTCGGCCTGCCGGAGCAGTTCCTCGGACGCTGGCAGGGCTACGCCGAGGAGGTCGACGCCACCCGGACCGACCACTACCGCGTCACCGTGGAACTCGGCCAGGGCACCCTGCGGGATCAGGTCGGCAGCGTCCACTACGCGATGGAGTCCTCCGACTGCTACGGCACCGTGACCCTCACCGCGGTCGCCGGCACGGACCAGGTGACCCTGGGGGAGAGCATCCAGTCCGGCGACTGCGTCACGAACGGCCGCATCATCCTGACCCTGCGCCCCGGCGACACGGTGGACTTCGCCTACGAGACGATCAAACGGGACGGCACCCGCCAGTCGGTGAAGGCGGGCCTGGAACGCGTCGCCTGACCAGCGGGGCGCCGGCACGGCCGCCCGCGGAAACCCTCAGGGCCGACCGCGCCGTGACCGGCGCCGGATCGATGGACACCGCCCGCCCGGGGCCGCGGCCGAAGACCGGCGGCGCCGCGCCGACCAGGACATTTGTGTGGCCCCCCGTACGACACATGTACCGCCGTACGCGTGCCTCGTGACACTGCTCCGCGCCCGCCGGTCTCCCTAGGCTTGCGGCATGTTCACATCTCACAAACCGGCACCGGACGACGCCTGGGACGGCATCGTCGAGGACAAGTCGCGGGGCATGCTCGACGGCGCGAACATGTACCACTTCGTCAAGGTCAGGCGTACGGACGGCCAGTGCGTCAAGGTGCGCGTCGACCGCGCCCTGTGGAAGTCGGTCGCGGTCGGCGACCGCATCGTGAAAGAGCCCGGGAGCGCCCCGGTCAAGGCATGAGTCCGGGAGCGACCCGGTCAAGGCATGAGTTCGGGAGCGACCCGGCCGAGGGATGAGCCCGGGAGCGTGCCGGCCGAGGCATGCCCCCGGAGCACCCCGGCCGCCGATGCGTAACTCCCGGAGGAAACCCTCTTGCCAAATGGTCAAGAAGTGTTGACCATTGGAGTCATGCCTGCCGAAGACCTCCCCGAGACGTTCCACGTCACCACCGACGAACAACTGCGCGCCGTCTCCAACCTCACGCGTCACCGGATCATGGCCGTGCTCCGCTTCGAACCCGCGACGATCACACAGATCGCCGAGCGCGTGGGCCTCGCGAAGGGAAGCTCCAGCTACCACGTACGGCTGCTGGAGCGCGCCGGCCTGGTCAAGGTCGTACGCACCCGGAAGGTCCGGGGAGTCACCGAGCGGTACTACGCCATGGCCGCGCGGTCGATCGTCCTGCCGGACCCGGGCGAGGGCGGCCCGGACGTACTGATGCGGCACGCGGTGGCGGACCTGGAAGCGGCGCCCGCCGATACCGAGCGGCACGTGGGGATGGCGCATCTGCGGCTCACCGACGAGCAGTTCGCGGAACTGGGAGCACGACTGCAGGCACTGGCGGACGAGTACCGGAAACTGTCCGACCCGGCACTGCCGGACACCTCACTCGTCTTCGCCCTGTTCCACCCGGCATCACGCGAGCAGGCCGAAGGAGACGCCAAGTGACCACGGAAACACCGAAGCTGCCGACCGGGTTCGGACGGCTGTGGACCGCGCAGACGGTGTCCTCGCTCGGCGACGGAGTGACCCACGCCGCGCTCCCGCTGCTCGCCCTGACCCTGACCCGGGACCCGATGGCGCTCGCCGTCGTCACGGCCGCCGGAACCCTGCCGTGGTTCCTCTTCGGGGTGCTCGGCGGTGCGCTGGTCGACCGCTGGGACCACCGGCGCACGATGTGGGTCACGGACGCCGCAAGGGCGCTGCTGCTCGCGATACCGGCGGCAGCGGCCGCGTTCGACGTACTGAGCATCCCCCTGCTCGCGGCCGTCGCCTTCCTCCTCGGCGTCGGCGGACTCTTCTTCGACACGGCCGCGACCGCCTACCTCCCGGATCTGCTCGGCCGCGACCCCGCGGTCCTGGAACGCGCCAACTCCCGCCTGCGCGGCGCCCAGACCGCCGCGTCCGGCTTCGCGGGACCACCCGCGGGCAGCGCCCTGCTCGCGCTCGGACGGGCGGTCCCGCTGCTCGCCGACGCGGTCTCCTTCGCGCTCTCCGCACTGCTCGTACGGTCACTGCCCGCCGCACCCCGGCCCGTACCGCAGGCCCACGAGTCGCTGCTGCGCCAGGCGCGGGCCGGCGCCTCGTACGTGTTCCGGGACCGGCTGCTGCTCGGGCTCGCGCTGCGCCCGGCGGTCGGGAACATCGCCTTCCTCGCCGTGGAGACCGTGCTCGCCCTCTTCGCGCACGACCGTCTCGGCATCGACACCTACGGCTTCGGCCTGCTCCTGACGGCGGAGGCCACCGGCGGTCTGCTCGGCGCGGGCATCGCCTCCTTCCTCGGCCGCCGTCTCGGCACCGGCACCGCGCTCGCCTGCACGGCCGCCGTCGAGGGACTCGCCGTCCTGGGCCTCGCCGCCGCCCCGAACGCGTACGCCGCCGGCCTCGCGCTCGCCCTGTGCGGAGCCGGCATGGGCGCCACGATGGTGCTCGGCCCCTCCCTGCGCCAGGCGGTCGTCCCCGCCCACCTGATGGGCCGGGTCGCCTCCACCTCCCGCATGCTCGCCATGTGCGCCGCCCCGCTCGGCGCCTTCCTCGGCGGCTGGCTGGCCACCGCCTACGACGTACGCACCCCGCTCTACACCGCCGGCGGCCTCCTCCTCGCCATGACCGCCGTCACGGCGACCATGACCAGCAACCGCCGCGTCGAGGCCGCGCTGCGTGCCGCCGCCGCTCCGGCCGACGACCCCGACCACCCCGAATCCCGGGAACCCGTCCAGGAGAGTGCCGTCTAGGACTCCGCGCGACCGTTCGATCCCGTGCCGAACCCGGCCCGGCGTTCTGATCCCGGCCCGGGATCGGCACGCCGGGCCGGCGCCGTTGGCCCTCGGGGGACGACGTACGGGAGACGACGTACGGGGGACGACGCACGCGAGGCCGCCGCGGCGGAGCCCGGACCCGCCCGCTCGCCCGGCCGCCCGGACCGGCGCCACCCTCCCGCCGGCCACTTCCTCCCACGGGCCACTTCCTCCCACCGGCCTCTTCCTCCCGCCGGCGTGGACCCGGGCCGGCCACGACGCCCCCCAGGGCCATCCGCTTCATCCGCTTCATCCGCCTGAACCCTTCCGGGTTGCCGCCCGACAGGGCCCATGGGGTGATTGCCGGAAGAAGGAGACGGACCGCCGCGGGTGGTGGGGCCGCGGACGCTGACGGAGGATCACCATGACGAGCGGACCGGCCCAGGCGGCCTCCACCGCGCAAGGACGCGGAGGCGTCCTGAAGGTCGTCGTCACCTTGGCCGTGGTCCTCGTCGGGCAGGCCCTGCTGGCGCTGTGCCTGGTCAGCGCCCAACAGCTCCTGGTACCGCGGAACATGCCCTTCGGCGTTTCCGGACCCCCCTCCCCGGTGGTCGCCGAGGTGGCCTCCCGGGCCGGACTGGACCTGACCTCCTACCCGAACACATCGGCGGTCATGGAGGCGGCGAACCGGGGCGAGCTGTACGGCGCGTACCTCAGTACGGGTTCAGCCGACACCCTGGTCGTGGTCCCGGCCAAGAGCTTCTTCGCGCAGACCGAACTGGAGCCGGCGTTCGTGGCCGCGGCGCACAAACTGCACCGGCCCGTCACCGTGCGGCAGATCGCGCCCCTCGCCTCCAGCGACCCGGTCGGCGCGGTGACCTCGCTGCTCCTGCTGCCCTTGCTGATCGGCGGCTATCTGGCCGCCGTGTTCGTCTTCAAGGCGGCTCACGGTGTCGCCGCCGCGCCGTGGCGGGCGGCCATCCTGATCGGGTACGCCCTGGTGGGCGCGCTGCTCACCGATCTGATCGCCGGACTGGCGATCGGCGCCTACGCCAGCAGCCACTTCTGGCCGCTGCTGCCGTGCTTCTGGCTCATCACCTCGGCCGTGGCGCTGGCGGCCGCCGCACTGCAGGCGATGGTGGGCAAGTGGGGCACGCTGCTGGTGGCGGTGCTGTTCATCGCCGTCGGCGGTCCGCCGGCCGGGGGACTGGGCACCTACCTGCTGCCGGTCTACTGGCGCAACATCGGAGTGGTCCTCCCGGCGCAGAACGCGGTCACCCTGGTCAACCGGGTGCTCTACTTCGGCGGGAACGACATCTCGACCCCGCTGACCGTGCTGTTCCTGTACGCCGCCGCCGGAACGGCGGTCATCGCCTGGTTCGGCCGCATCCGCCCCGCCAGGGCGGCGGCCGCAGCGGCCCGCGGTACGCAGACCTCGTCGTCCTTGTCGTCCCCCGGTGCGCAGACCTCGTCGCTCCCCGGTGACGCGGCCGGCGCCCCCGGCCGCCGCCGTGCCGTGATCGGGATGCTCGTCGCGCTGGGCATCTGCGCCGTCATGCAGAGCCTGTTCGCCACCACCTACATGAGCGCCGGGCACGCCCCCAAGGCCTCCGACATGCCGTTCGGCGCGGTCGGATCGTCGCCCGTGCTGACCGAGGCCCAGAAGAAGATCTCCCTGAAGGTCATCCAGTATCCGAACGTGGCGGCGGCGAAGTCCGCCATGGACCAGGCCCGCGTCTTCGGCGCGCTGGTCTCGTCGGGCGGGACGAACACCTTGATCGTGGTGCCCTCCATGAGCGACCTGGCGCCCCTCGACCTCGCGGTCCGGTTCGAGGAGGCGGCCCGCGGCACCGGGCAGAAACTCGCGGTCCAGCAGTACGCCCCGCTCCCTCTGGTGCCCAAGGACCCGTTCGGCCTGGTCCAGGCACTCATGCTCGTTCCGCTGCTCATCGGCGGCTACATGTCCTCCACCCTGCTCATGACCGCCACCGGCAAGGCGGCCGGCCGCTGGCGCGCAGCCCAGCTCGCCGGGTTCGCCGTCGTCAGCGGCCTGGTCATCGACCTGATCGTCTGTTACTGGCTCCAGGGGTTCCCCAGCAGCAAGTTCTGGATCACCTGGCCCATCTGCTCACTGATCGTCGCCGTGGTCGCCTTCGTCGCCGCGGTCCTGCAGAAACTGCTGGGCCCCATCGGCACCCTCGTGACGGTCGTCGTGATCATCCTGCTGGGCAACCCGTCCTCCGGCGGCGCGAGCGGAGTGCCCTACCTGCCCGCCTTCTGGCGCGACCTCGGCCCCTATCTGCCACCCCGCAACGGCTACATCCTGCTCCACCACACCATCTACTTCGACGGCCACGGAACCAGCCAGGCACTGATCAACCTGCTCATCTATCTCGTCGTCGCCGCGGCCGCCCTCATCGTGCTCGACCTGCGCCACACCGAGGCGGACGTACCCACCGACGCCACCGAGGCCGCGGCCGTGTCCGTCCCGATCGGAGCCGTGCCGTAGCCCCTGAGCTGGACCAAGCGGAACCACCGGGTATCCACCGGGTATCCACTCGTCCGGGTCAGCAGGCGCGCGGGCACCGGTCGGGGGGTGCACGGTTGTGGTGCCGACGTCGCGGATCACCGGCCCGGCCTCGGCACCGTCCGCAGGCCCGGCCCGCCCCGGACGCGAGGCCGCCCAGGCAGTCACTCAGGAGGAACCCGTGCACGACAAGCCGCTCCTCAAGAGCGTCGGCGAACTGCTGCGCCGTCGGCACGGCCCGGCGCGCGCCGCCGGCCGGTCCGGGCAGGAAGGGTTCGCCCTGGACAGCGCGATGGTCAGTGACTTCATCGCGGGCACGCTCGGCTCCCAGGACGAGGAAAGACTGGCCGGCGACGTGGCCGAGATGCTGCCCCACCACTGGGACCTGCCCACCAAATCGGTGGAGGCGCTGACCCCGCTGATGGACCACTTCGGAAGCCAGCAGAAGCTGATGGCCTGGCTGGACGACCACCCCGGACGGCCCCGGCTGACCGCACGGATCTACGTCCTGCTCGGCCACCTCGACCAGTACAGCGAAGACCACGCGGTCCTCGCCGCCGTACGGCACGCCCGCGCCCAGGACCCATACCCCGACGGCCTGCGCGGCTACCTGACCCCTGACACGAACGACGCGACCCTGGGCGGCCTCGCCTCCCGGATCGAGGAACTCCTCGGTGACAACCGCGAAAAGGACGCCACCGCCCTCGCCCTGGCCACCGCCGACTGGCTGCGCCGCGCCGCACGGAACGCCGAGGCCCCCGACGCCGACGTCCGTGAGATGGGCGAACTGATGGGCCACATGCACCAGGACATCAGCGAGGCGGCCCCGTCCACCTGAGCGCTCGGGCACAGCCACGCCGGGGGCGGTGCACGTCCATCGAGGAGTCGTACATGATCGTCACCATCGTCGGTGCGGGGAACATGGCCCGTGGCATCGGTACCCGGGCCGTGGCAGGGGGACATTCCGTCCGCCTGCACGACCGCGGCCGGGCCAAGGCCGAAGAGCTGGCCGCCGTCCTTGCCCGGAACACCTCCGGAGCGGATGCCGCGGCGGTCGGCGCCGATGCCGCGGCCGATGCCGACCTCGTCGTGCTCGCCCTGCCGTATCCGGCCGGGCGCGATGTCGCCGCCTCGTGGGCCGGCCGACTGGCGGGGAAGACGGTCGTCGACATCTCCAATCCGGTGAACTTCGCTACGTTCGACTCGCTCGTCGTGCCGCCCGGAACCTCGGCCGCCGAACAGATCGCCGCCGCCGCGCCCGAAAGCCGGGTGGTCAAAGCCTTCAACACCACGTTCGCCGGGCCCCTCGCCGCAGGGCAGGTGGCTGGCCGGCCGCTGGATGTCTTCATCGCCGGAGACGACGACACGGCCCGGCAGGCGGTGTCCGACCTGGTGTCCTCCGGAGGTCTGCGTCCCCTGGACGTGGGCCCGCTGCACCGGGCCCGCGAGCTGGAGGCCTTCCAACTGCTGCACATGGCGTCCCAGGAACGCCTCGGCCTGAACTGGTCCAGCACCGTCGCGATCCTGCCGTGACGGCCCACGCGTCCCCTCCGCCACAGGTCCCGCCGCCCGGGGGACGTGGCCCGGGTGAACCCGGCTTCCTGACCTGAGCGGGGCTCATCTCCCGCGCCTGCCCGTGGCGTACACCGCCTCGCGCGAGGGCGCCGGTGTGCCGTTGTGAGTCGTGCCGCTGCGAGGACCCCGCGTCGCACATCAGGCGGTGCGCGACGACGGATCCCGCTTCACCGCGGTCCCCCAGGCGAGCAGGGCGAAGCCCAGGGCGAACCCGGCCATCGTCCAGACACCGCGCGGCCAGAAGATGTGGCTGTCGACGAAGGACCAGCCGGCGCCGAGGAGTACCACCGTGCCGGGCAGGACCCGGACGCCGTGCTCGGGCAACAGCGCGACCGCCGTGGCGGCGACGGCACCGATGAGGGCGTACACGCCGATGTGTCCGAGGAGCTCTCCGGTGTCGTACAGGGGACGCTTGACCGGTCCGAGGCCCGCTGTCGCGCCCGCATGCCCGACCGCGGTCCCCGCCGCTATGCCGGCGACCGCGTCGAGGCCGGTGTAGAAGGCCGCGTACCCGAAGGCACCCGTCCAGGCCGCCACCGTGGCGAAGCCCGCGAGGCCGGGCCGGGGCCGCTGCCACAGAGGGATCAGGAGGCCGACGGTGAGGAGCGGGAAGACCGGCAGGAGCGCGATGTGCAACCGGGTCCAGTCCGAAGCCGTCGAGCGGAACAGCCCATGCGGATGCGCGAGGCCCGCAACGGCCAGCACCAGAGGCGCGGCCGTGGCGAGAGCGATGTTTCGTAGGGTCGACACGCCTGTGAGCGTAGGGGTGCTGACGCCGTCTCAGGCGGATGCGTAAGGGTTCCGTAAGACATCGGCCGGGGCGTGCGGCGCCCCGTCGCTCCGAGCCGGGAACGGTCTTACGAGAGTCTGACGCGACCACGGTTCCCGTGTCGCCACACCACTCCCACCGTCCACTCTGATGCCGTCCACGCAGCCGTGGACCGCACCGCGAAGACACCTCACAGGGACGGGAAGCGCACATGAACAGCACCCCCGAGCATCATCGCCGTACGAGCCGGTCCGCTGCCGTCCGGGGCGGTCACCGGGCGAAGCCGCGCACACGGCGCATCATGATCGGCGGCGGGGCCCTGGCCGCCGCGGCGGCGGCCACGGTGGCGGTGAGCGTCGCATCGGCCAGCCAGTACTCCGGGAGCGCGCCCGGTGCCGACCACGCCGTCTTCGTCCAGGGCAACGAACTGGGCGGCAACACCATCCACGTGTTCGCCCGTGGCGAGGACGGCACGCTGAACGCCGCGGGGACCTACGCCACCGGCGGCAAGGGCGGTGACCAGGTCGACGCCCCGACCGACTCGCTCGCCTCCCAGGGGTCACTCGTCCACGACGACGCCTCGGGGATGCTGCTGGCGGTCAACGCGGGCAGTGGCACGGTGACTTCGTTCCGGGTCGAGGGAAGCCGGCTCGCGGACCGGCACGTCGTGAGCTCCGGCGGCGCGTTCCCCGCCTCCATCGCGGTGCACGGACGGGTCGCGTACGTCATGAACGCGGGCGGACACGGCAGCGTCCAGGGCTTCGCGATCACCGGTGAGGGGCTGCGTCCGCTGGCCGGGTCCCACCGTTCCCTGGGCCTGGACAACAAGGACGTCCCCCTGTTCTCCAGTTCTCCCGGCGAGGTCGCGTTCACTCCGGACGGCCGCGACCTGGTCGTCACCACCAAGTCCGCCAACACCGTCGAAGTCCTCCCCGTGGGGCGCGACGGTCTGCCGACCGTCGCCGCTCCCGTTGCCAACAAGTCGGCCGGCGCCGTCCCGTTCGCGATCACCTTCGACGCGACCGGGAAGCGGATGCTCGTCGCCGAGGCCGCGAAGTCCACGGTCACCATCTACAAGGTGCGGCACGACGGCACCCTGAAGGTCCTTCAGAAGCCCTTGCCCAACGGGCAGGAGACCCTGTGCTGGCTCGAGCGCGCGGGCAGCCACTTCTACGGCGGCAACACCGGCAACTCCACCGTCACCGGGTACCGCACGGACCGGCACGGCCGGCTCTCCCTGACCAACGACGTGGGCATCGCCACGCCGCCCTCGGCCAGGTCGCGGGGCGTGATCGATCTCGCCGTGACGAAGGACGAGCGGTTCGTCTACGTCCAGAACGCCGTCTCCGGGACGGTCGACGGCTTCCGCGTCAAGGCCGACGGCTCACTCGCCAAGGTCACGACGGTCGGCTCGGGCCTGTCCGCCTTCGGCGAGTCCGGCATGGAGGGCATCGTCGCCGACTGACGGCCGGCAGGCCGAAGCCGACCGGCAAGCCGCGGCCGCTCAGTCCTGGGCCGGCATCACCCGGGTGACCTTGCCCTTCAGGTCGGCTTCCAGATAGCCGGTGACGTGGTCGTCGGTGAGATAGACGGCCAGTGCCAGCGGGGTGTCGAACGTGGTGTCGGCGGGGCGGACCAGGACGTAACGCATGGTCGGCCGCTGTACGTTCAGGTCCTTGTCCGCCCGCTTCAGCAGGGCGGGAAGGACGTCCCAGTCGAAGCTGTCGAGACTGAAGGGGCGCTCGCCCCCGATGATGGCGCTGCTGATGATGCTCTTCTCGACACCCTGGCCCGGGCGGTAGGTGTAGTTGTCGTACTTGGTGGCGCTGCCCTTGACCATGATGTCCGCGGAGACGTACTCCGGGTAGACGGTGAAGTTGTAGGCGCGGTTCGTGCCGGTCGCGGCCTTGATCTCCTTCACCGCCGTCCGGATGCCGTCGGGGGTGAGCAGATTCGTCTTCGCGTCGGCCTGGGGCGCCGGGGCCGAACGGGACGGGGTGTGAGCGGGGTCCGTCGTCCTGGTCGAGGCCGAGCTGGAGGATTCGGAGGGCTTTCCGCTGTCCTTGTCGCTCCCTGCGTCCGGCAGCAGGTTCCAGGTCAGGACTCCGGCCAGTACGGTGCCGACGACGGACGAGGCGATCGCGATGTGCCTCTTCGCCCGGCCGCCCGGCAGTGCCGGCGTCGGCCGGGTGGGGCCCGCCGGGGAAGGAGTCGGCGAGTTGAAGCCGGAAGCAGGCGGCCCGTAGCCGGAAGCCGGTCCGTGGCCCGTAGCCGGTCCGTAGCCGGAAGGCGGGCCGAAGCCGGCCGGCGGTCCGAAGCCGGCGGCCGGCTGTCCGGACCCCACCGTCGTCGACGGTACGGGCGTTGCACCCGGCGGAGGCGCCAGCCTGTACGACGTGGCCCCGTCCGTCCCGGCGGGAACACTTCCGGCGGTGCCGCCGCCTTCGACCACCTCCGTGAGCATCCGGTCCGCGGTCTTCGCGTCCGCCCGGTCGGCCGGGTTCTTGACGAGCACGGCGTTCAGGAACCCGGTCAGTGCTCCGGCCCGGACGGGGGGCGGAAGCTCCTCGCTCAGCAGCGCCGCCAGGGTGGCGAGGGTGGTTCCCCTGCGCAGCGGATGATGCCCCTCCACGGCGACGTACAGCATCATCGCCAGCGACCACAGGTCGGAGCCCGGGCCGCCCTCGCCGCCGGAGATGCGCTCGGGCGCCATGTAGTCGGGCGTGCCGATGATCGACCCGGTCGCGGTCAGGGCGGTCGATTCCCTGATGGTTGCGATGCCGAAGTCGGTCAGGACGGGACGTCCGTCGGGCCTCAGCAGCACGTTGGCGGGCTTCACGTCCCGGTGCTGGATCCCGGCGTCGTGCGCGGCGCCGAGCGCGGCCAGCACCTCGCGGCCCAGCCGGGCCGCGTCGACGGGCGCCAACGGCCCCTTCTCCAGCCGGTCCTGAAGCGATCCGCCGGTCACCAACTCCATGACGAGCCACGGGTAGGTGTGCTCCCCGCCGTCCACCACGTGGTGAATGGTCACCACATTGGGGTGATCGACGCGGGCCAGCGCCCGTGCCTCGCGCAGCACCCGCGCCCGGAGCATGGCCGCGCCCTGCGGGTCGTACTCGGCAAGACCCGGATCGGGCGGCCGTACCTCCTTGAGCGCCACGGCCCGGTCCAGGACCAGATCGCGCGCACGCCACACCGTGCCCATGCCACCGCCACCGAGCCGCACCTCCAGCTCGAAGCGCCCCTCTATGACCCGTCTGCCGGAATCCCCCGCGTTCATGGCCGGAAGCCTACGAGAAACCTGTGACACGTCCCCACACAGGTGACCGCAACACCCGCGCGGCGGCGCGCGGGTGAAGGCCGCCGAGGAGGCCGAGACCCCGGTGGCGACCGCACCCCGGCGACCCAGCGATCCGGTGTCCCGGCGTCCCCGGGCTCATCCTGGGTCCAGGCCGCCCTCGACGGACGAGCGGAGCAGAACGGCGGCACGGCCCTGCCCGCCGTGGCGCAGACCGTCTGCGACCCGGCGGGCGGTGTCCCTCAGGCGCTCGGCGGACGCGGATTCCATGGTGGGCAGATGGCGGGCAAGGGCCTCCACGTGCGGCAGCAGGACGGGCCACCACCACGCCCGCGACCGGTCGTACGTGGCCGACACCGCCCGGCGGTGCAGCAGTTCGACCGCCGCCGCCCGGAACACCGCCGCCTGGGCGGGCTCCAGGCCCAGGGCGTCGCGCTGCACCTGCGCCACCGCGGGATCGACGGCGAGGTGGCGGTCCTGCCGGTCGACGGCCCGGTCGGGCCCGAAGGTGTGCAGCAGGCCCAGGCTCCGGAGCGTCCGTACGGCCACGTGGAGCTCGCCGCCGGTGAACGAGGGCGCGAGATCGCCGTCGGGATGGTCACCGGAAAGGCCGGGGACCAGACGGTCCAGCTCCTCGGGAACGAGCAGTTCACCCGGGAAGGAGGAAGCGGCGAACCAGCTCAGCAGCCGCAGGACCGGGCGGGCTTCGGGTATGCCGCGCCGGGCCGCCAGGTCCAGGGCCAGTTCGCACACCGCCGAGAGCGTCTCCCGCTGTGGTGCGCCGGTTCCCGGCTCCCCGCACCGTGCCGCAGCGGAGTCCAGCAGGGCCTCGTAGGCGCGGAAGGTGCAGGCGCTCGACCCCGCCGGTGTCGTGCCGGCGTGGAGGTGGTTTCCGGCGATGCGCAGGGCGAGGGGATGGCCGCCGAGCCGGCCGGCCAGACGCTCGGCCTCCTCCGGGGTCCCGGCGGTCGCCCCGGCGCGGCGTCGCAACTGTTCGCCCGCGGCGGGGACGGGCAGCGGGCCGACCGGGGTCACGGTGATCCACGGGGGCCATGCCGCGCGGTCGTCGAGGCGCGAGGTCACCACGATCTGACCGAAACCGTTCCGGAACGGCCGGCGCAGATGCCGGCGGAGCAGGCCGACGGGCGACCAGGCCCGGGCGGCCATCCGCGGGTCGTCCAGCCCGTCCAGCAGCAGCACCCAGCTCTTCGGGCTCCGCACCAGGGCACTCAGCGCCCGGTCCTCCGGGGTGCGTCCCCCGTACGGCATGGTGCCCCCGTCCTTCGCGGCCCGCCCGTCCGTGAGACGGCGGGCCAGGTCGGTGAGGCCCGCCGCGAGTGACGCCTCGTCATGGGCGTCGACGAAGTGGACGTCCGACCCCTCGTTCCAGTGGTAGGGGTCGAAGTAGCTGCGGGAGCCGGTGTGGGTCCGGTCCAGGGCGAGCAGGGTCTTGCCCGTGCCGGCCGGGCCCACCAGGACATGAACGGGGACACTGGTCCCGGCCCACCGCCCCCGCCACGACCCCGCCCCCGCACCGGAGTTCGTGACGTGCACCCGCCCACGGCTGCCCTGAGCACGTGCCTTCACGACGTACGACGGGACGGTGGGGCCGTACCTCTCCTGGGCACCGAACTGCTTCGGATGCAGGTAGAACGGCGGTTCCCACCACTGCAAGTGGCCCTCGGTCTGCGGCACTTCGGTTGCTTCCTTCTGCGGCCGGGGGCGTACGCCGCCGCCTTCGGCCAGGGTCGTACGCCGCTGCGTGAACGGTTGCCGGGCACTTCGGCAGGGAGCGGCCGACGTCAGGGGACGACCGGCCGGCAGGTCGGCGACGCGCGCAGGACCGGGGCCAGCAGCAGGAAGACACCGACCGCGGCGGTGACGATCCAGACCGCGTAGCGGGCCACGGCCCCTCCCAGAAGCAGCCAGGCCAGCCCGTGGGCGGCGGCCCGCGCCCCGCGCGGCATCCCGAGCACCGGCCACAGGGCCGCCTTCCGGTCCGGGCGCCTGCCAGTGCTCTCGGGCGTACCCGGCAGCAGCCTTCCGTCGAGCGGTGTCACCATCGCGCCCTCCCCGGCCCGTACGCCTGCGGCCACCGCGCCCGCTCGCCGGTGACCGTTTCAGAACACCGCCGCAGGTGCGGCAGCGTGATCCCGTGTCACCTGTGGTGACTCGCCCGCGCCTCGATCCGGTTCCGGAGGACTCACGGACGTCCGCAGTCGAACGCCTCCCGGGCGGTTCGCGGCACACGAGAAGCGGGGCCGCCCGGAGTGTCTCCGGG
>NZ_JBHXDQ010000086.1:0-34993 GCF_042725875.1 Streptomyces sp. NPDC127038
GCCCTCGGACGCCCGCGTCAGAAGACGCCGCCGAAGTCGCCGCCCCCGCCGCCGAAGTCGCCTCCGCCCCCGGCGCCGTCACCGAAACCGCCGCCGAAGTCACCGGGATCGAAGTCGGCTCCCGAGACGTCGCCTCCGTCGTAGCCGCCGCCGAAGTCGCCGTAACCGGTGCCGTAGGCGGCCCCGTACCCGGGGCTCGCCATCATGCTGCCGAGCACGGTCCCGACGAGCAGGCCCGGCAGCACGCCGCCGCCGAAATAGCCGCCCGCCCAGGGGCCGTACGCCGGGCCCGCGTCCCAGTAGGGACGCCGGCCGCCGTCCGTCTCGACCTCACGGACCGCCGGTTCCTCACCGCCGACGAGACGCATCCAGTCCGCCTTGCAGACCGGGACCTCGCGGGGCGCTCCCCCGGCGGGAGTCCAGGCCGTGTCGGCGACGGAGGGCCCGTGCCGCGGGTCGAAGAAGCAGGGGGCGCGGCGGTCGGGCACCGGGCGGCCCTCCCGGCGCGCCGCGAGCACGGCGAGGGAGAAGCGGCCCTCCTCCAAGGACCGGGTGACAGCGCGGACGTCCTCGGGACGCCCGGCCTTGGCCATGAAGGACTTCGCCTGTTCATAGGCGTCCAGCGCGCGTTCGTAGTCCGCGCGCATCGCGTCGTCGGCGCCGGCCTCCGCCGGATGGAAGTCGAGGCGGTCCAGCTCCTCGCCGAAGGCGGTGATGTCCTCGTCGACGACCACGCGGAGCCGGTCGAGCGCGGCCCGCTGTTCCTCCCTCTCGCGCCGCCGGTTGCGGCGCACGACCGCGTACGCGCCCGCTCCGCCGAGGACGGCCACCGCGCCGACCGCGATCAGCGCTCCCGTCGGGACGTCACTGCTGTCCATGCTGCCGCCCCAGCTCTCGGGCGCCGAACCGCGGATGTTGGCGAGCGCGCGGTCGGTGAACTCGTTGAGCTGGGTGTTCGCGTCGGGAGCGCCCTGGACGCTGGTGACGAGGTTCTGCACGGCCGAGCGGGACATCACCGCGGAGTCGGCGCGGGCGTCGAAGCGGTCGCCGAGCCGGATCGCGTAGAGGCCGGTGATGCCGGTGGCGGTGCGCAGGTCCCGGAAGAGGTTCTGGGTGGGGAAGCCCGCGGGCAGCACGGCGACGAAGAGGGGCTTGTCGGCCTTCTCGATCTTGGCGGTGAGCGCGTCGGCCTGCGACGGGGAGAGCTGGCCCGCGGCGGCCGGGTCCACATAGACCGGGCCGTTCCGCAAGGCCGCCGCGACGGCGGAGACATCGGTGGCGGCATGGGCCCGGGGCGCCGGGGCCCAGACCATCGCCAGGGCCGCGAGCAGCAGTGCGACCAACAGGCCTGGGCGTCCTCGGGTGTGTGCGGCCCTCATGCCTTGAAGCTACCCGAACCCGAGCGAAAGGGGACATCGGAACGGCGTCTGCCCGGCGGCGCGGGATCCGGTCGGGCACCCCCGGCCCCGGGCGGACCGGCCGGCTCGCCCGACGCCGGGCTCGGTGTCCGGCTCGACGCCGGGCTCGGCGTCGGGCTCGGGTCCGACCAGCCGACAACGGACCACGGGCCGCCGGCGCGGAACGATTCGGTTGCACCTTCCGGAACTGTGGCCTCCGTCACAGACCCGACTGACATGAACCTGCTGAAGTGACCGGATGGTCGGACTCATCCTTCGCGTGCTCCCGTTCTGGGTGCGCGAGCCGCTGCTCATCGCCGTCGGCTTCCCCTTCAGCGGTTTCCTCTTCTACGCCGCGGCCCGGGACGGGTCCGCCTTCGGTGCCTTCCTCGGTCTCGCGGTGCTCGTGTTCTCCGTGATCCGCGTGTACACCGTGGTCAAGGCCCTCCAGGCCCGCAGGCTCGCCAAGGAGCTGAGGAGCGCCGCTCCGGCGGCACCGCCCGCGGCGTAGGGAGCGGGGACGGGAACGCGGGCCGCCCGGGGCCGGTGCTCGGCCCCGGGCGGCTCTCCGCGTTCTCCCTCATCCCGCGCGGTACGCCTGGGCCAGCTTCGCCACCGCCTCTCCGTAGTGGCCGGTCAGGAGCAGGTGGTCCGCGTCCGCGAACGGGCCGGCGTTCGCCGCGGTGACCGCCGGGCCGATCTTCCGCTGGACGAGCAGGCGGGCCTTGGTCACCGCCGCGCGGCCCGCCGCGCCGTCGCCGTGCCGCTCGGCCGCCGAGGCCGCCCGGCCGAGCTCCCGCAGGGTGGCGGCGCCGCCTCCGGAGACCTTCGTCAGCGTCGTGAGACCCCAGCCGTACGGGAACTGCGGGTCGTAGGAGGCGTCACCGACGTTGATCGGCAGCTGGGACTCCGACTTCGGCCAGGTGACCGGGAGCTGCCCGGTGAAGGCGCGCTTTCCGTAGAGGACGTCGGCGACCCCGTCGCCCTCGGTGCCCGGCAGCCACGAGGCCACCAGGGCGTCGATCGAGCCGAGCCGGTCGCCGATCAGCTGGGGGCGGCCCGAGACGATCAGCACCGCGCACTTCATGGCCGCGCAGACCTTGTCGACGGCCGCCTTGTCGGCCGCGGTGAGCTCCAGGTCGTTGCCGTTGCCGACGTCACCGACGCCCTCCGCGTACGGGGTCTCGCCGACGACGACCACTCCGACGTCGTATCCGGCGGTCGGCGCCGAGGCGTCCTTGGAGTAGGTGACGTCGCCTCCGGCGTTCCGCATGCCCTGGAGGATCGTCGTGCCCTTGGTGACGGCGCCGGACGAGCCCTGCCAGGTGACGGTCCAGCCTCCGGTCTGGTTGCCGAGGTCGTCCGCGTTCGAACCGGCGACGTACACCTTCTGGGACTTCCTGAGCGGCAGGACACCGCCGGCGTTCTTCAGCAGGACCTGGGACTCGGCCGCCGCCTGCCGCGCCACGGCCCGGTGCGCCGCCGAGCCGATCCGCGAGGCGCCGCTCGTGTCCGCGTAGGGCTTCTCGAAGAGGCCCAGCCTGAACTTCTGGGTGAGGATGCGGGACACGGCGTCGTCGATCCGCCCTTCGGTGACCCGGCCCGCCCTCACCTCGTCCATGAGCGTCGTACGGAAGTCCTTGTACGAGTACGGGACCATCATCATGTCCACGCCCGCGTTGACCGAGGTGCGGACGTGCGCCGCGTAGTCGCCGGGGAGCTCGTCGATGGCGTTCCAGTCGCTGATGACGAAGCCGTCGAAGCCCATCCGGCCCTTGAGCACGCCGTTGATCATGTCGGCGCGGGCGTGCATCTTCACCGGGCCCCGGCCGTCGCCGACGATGTCGAGCGAGGAGTACGAGGGCATGACCGAGCCGATGCCCCGGTCGACGGCGGTCTCGAACGGTGCCAGGTGCACGGCCTCCAGCTGCTGCCGGGTGACCTTCGTGACGCCCCGGTCGAGGACGTAGGAGCCCGTCGTGGACGTGCCGTACCCGGTGCCGCCGTCGCCGACGAAGTGCTTGGCGGTGGCGAGGACCTTGTCGTCGTCCTTCAGGTCCTTGCCGCTGCGGGCGCCCTGGAGACCCTGGACGACCGTCTCCATGGACTTCACGAGCGCCGGGTCCTCGCCGAAGGACTCGTAGGACCGGCCCCAGCGCTCGTCGCGGCTCACGCACAGGCAGGGCGCGAAGTCCCAGGGGATGCCGGTGGCGCGGACCTCGGAGGCCGTCACCGCGCCCGTCCGCTCGGCCAGGCCGGGATCACGGGTGGCGCCGATGCCGATGTTGTGGGGCATGATCGTCGCGCCCGTGAGGTTGTTGTGGCCGTGCACGGCGTCCACGCCGTAGATCAGCGGGATCTGGAACCGGGTGGCCTGCGCCCGCAGCTGGAAGCCGTCGATCATCCGCGCCCAGGCGGCGGGGGTGTTGGGCGTCGGCGTGGAGCCGCCGCCGGAGAGCAGTGATCCCAGGTCCTCGGAGGCGATGTCGCCGCCGGTGCCGACCGCGCCGCGCTCGGCCTGGGTCATCTGCCCGGTCTTCTCCTCCAGGGACATCCGGGAGAGAAGGTCGGCGACCCGCTTCCTCACGGGCAGCTTCGGGTCCAGGTACGGCAGCCCGTGGGCGTCGATCACGACCTGCGGGGTCTCGGCGGGGGCCTTGGCGCCGGTCACCGTGAGCTTGAGGGGGATCGTCTCGGCCGCCTCGGCGGACTTGTCGCGCAGGGTACGGACGGTGACGGTGCGGCTCGTCCCGGACGTCGTGCCCGCCGGGAAGGTGATCTCGCCCTTGACGGGGGTGTAGTCGCGGCCCGGCCCGGCGGTGCCGCCCGCGCTCTCGTACGCGACGGTCACCGGCTCGTCGATCGGGGCCGAGCCGATGGTGGCGACGGAGACCTTCACGGCGGCCGTGCCGCCCTCCCGTACCGGGTAGACGGCGGCGTCGGTGGTGACCGAGGCCCGCAGGGACTGGTCGGCCTTGCCGTACAGCTCGACGTCGTCCATGGCGAACTGCCCGTGGACGCCGACCGGGAGGGTCAGGGCGTAGCCCCACATCTGGGTCAGCCCGAGGACGTGGTCGATACCGCCGACGGGCTGGTAGTCCGTTCGGTAGACGAAGTCGCCGAACGGGATCTCGATCTGCTTCCAGCCGGTGAAGTCGTCCGTGAAGGACGTCGTCCACAGCTCGGACGCCTCGCCGTCGGCGCCGCCGTCCTTGATCTCGAAGGAGATCTTCTTGGCGGTGTCGCGGCCGTCCCACCAGAAGCGGATGCCCTTGTGCGCGGACCAGTCGTGGGCCGGCTGACCGGCCGCGAAGTCGTGGGTGAAGCCGCCGTAGCCGCTGATGTCGTAGTCACCGGTGAGGACCTTGCCGCCCTCGGGCGCGTCGGACCGCGCGGTCAGGGCGAGCCTGGGCGGGTCGTCGCTGTCGCCGCCCCAGGTGAAGATGCCTTCGGCGGGCTGGCTCGCGAAGGGCACCTCGCCCTCGAACCGGTCGACCGGAACGGGCGGGGGGTCGTCGACCGCCGCCGCTCCCGTCGAGTCGAGCGGAAGCAGTGCGGCGATCAGCGCGGCACCGGCCAGCAGAACGGTTCTTCGTACGGAATTCCGATCGAGCCCGGTCAATGGGGTTCCCCTCGACTCTCACGTCGTCCTGACGACGTACTTCCCGACGGTGACGTGCTCGTTCTGTTCCCTGCTCCTCGAACGCTTCGTCTCACGACTTAGATCACGGCGTGAGTTAACTGGCGCCCCGGCATCCCGTCAAGACTTCACACCACAACCGGTACACACTCAACTCCCGGTCGGATCGGAGCAGTTGTTCCTTCAGAATCTGAACGCGCACCCCCTTGACGCGGCCCCGAAGCCGTCATTAACTCACGCCTCGCACGCCTCCCACCCCCCACCTCAAGAAGGGCGGCGCTCCATGCGGAGATCCATCAGGAGATCCACGCGGGCGGTCCGGCTGATCGTCGCCGGGCTGCTCGTCACCGCGGGATTCACGGCGGCCGCGCCCGCGCACGCGGCGGGCGAACAGGTCACCGCCTATCTGACGACGACGGACGACGACGGCGGACGCCATGTGGTGCGCGGGCTCCAGGCCCAGGCGCCCTTCGCCTTCCAGTCGGGCAGCGGCGGCAGCGGCGAGAACATCACCGTCGACGAGAACACCCGCTACCAGACCTTCACCGGCGGCGGCGCGTCCTTCACGGACACCGCCGCGTGGCTGATGAACAGCAGCGGCGCGCTGTCGCAGAGCACCCGTGACGCGACCATGCGCAAGCTCTTCTCCCCCACGGACGGGATCGGGCTGTCCTTCCTGCGCAACCCGATGGGCGCCTCGGACCTCGCGCGCTACGGCTACACCTACGACGACGTGCCGGCCGGGCAGAGCGACCCGAACCTGGCGCAGTTCTCCGTCGCGCACGACCTGGCCGACGTGGTACCGCTCACGAAGCAGGCGCTCCAGCTCGACCCGTCCCTGACGGTGATGGCCTCGCCGTGGACGGCACCGGCCTGGATGAAGGACAGCGGGTCGCTCAACGGCGGCTGGCTGAAGGCGGAGGACTACGGCGCGTACGCCTCGTACTTCGTGAAGTACCTCCAGGCGTACCGGGACCAGGGCGTCCCCGTCTCGTACGTCACCGCACAGAACGAGCCGACCTGCTGCTCGGGCTATCCCTCGATGAGCTGGAACGCCTCGGGGCTCGCCTACTTCACCAAGAGCGAGCTGCTGCCGAAGCTCCAGGCCGCCGGGCTGTCCACGAAGGTGCTCGCCCACGACTGGAACTGGGACGTGTACGACTCCTACGCCGCCCAGACCGTCGACGACGCGGCGGTCCGCTCGCACCCGAACTTCGGCGGGATCGCCTGGCACGGGTACGGCGGTGACGTCACGAAGCAGTCGAGTGTGCACGACCGGTACCCCGGCCTCGACGCCTTCGGGACCGAGCACTCGGGCGGCACCTGGATCGCCAACCAGCAGCGGGAGGACATGCTCAACATCGTCGACTACACCCGCAACTGGGCGAAGTCGGTGACCAAGTGGTCGCTCGCCGTGGACCAGAACAAGGGCCCGCACAACGGCGGCTGCGGAACCTGCACCGGGCTGATCACCGTACACAACGGTGACGGCGCGAGCGGGACCGTCGACTACACGGTCGAGTACTACACGATGGGCCACCTGACGAAGTTCGTCCGGCCGGGCGCGCAGCGGATCGCCTCCACGGCGTCCTCGGCCGTCCCGAACGTCGCCTGGCGCAACCCGGACGGCTCGAAGGCGCTGATCGCCTACAACGACGCCTCGACCGCGAGGACGGTCACGATCAACTGGGGCGGGCAGCACGCCACCTACTCACTGCCGGGCAAGACCTCGGCGACCTTCACCTGGTCCGGCACGCAGTCGGGCGGGGGCAGCCGGTCGGGCGCGTTCGTCGGGCTGGCCGGCAAGTGCCTGGACGTGGCGGGCGCGTCCGGCGCCAACGGCACCGCGGTGCAGCTCTACGCCTGCAACGGGACCGCCGCACAGACCTGGACCGTGGGGACCGACGGATCGGTGCGCGCGCTCGGGAAGTGCCTCGACGTCACCTCGGGATCGACGTCCGACGGCGCCAAGGTCCAGCTCTACGACTGCAACGGTTCCGGCGCCCAGCAGTGGTCGTACAACTCCTCGACGGGTGACGTGGTCAACGCCGCGGCGAACAAATGCCTCGACGTGACGGACAACTCGTCGGCCGACGGGGCGCGGGCGCAGATCTGGTCGTGCACCGGGGCGGCCAACCAGAAGTGGCACCTGCAGTGAGACGGTCCGTGTCCCGTCCCCGGCCGGGGACGGGACACGGACCCTCCGCGCGCGCCCGTCAGCAGGCGGGTTCGACGCCCGCGCGCAGCAGGCCGTACGTGTACGCGTCCTCCAGGGCCTGCCAGGAGGCGGCGATGACGTTCTCCGCCACGCCGACCGTGGACCACTCCCCCGCGCCGTCGGACGTGGAGATCAGGACGCGGGTCGTGGACTGGGTGCCGTGCTTGCCCTCCAGGATGCGGACCTTGTAGTCGACCAGCTCCAGCTTGGCCAGCTGCGGGTACAGGGTCTCCAGGGCCACGCGCAGGGCGCGGTCCAGGGCGTTGACGGGGCCGTTGCCCTCGGCGGTGGCGACGATGCGCTCGCCCTTGGCGAAGAGCTTGACCGTGGCCTCGTTGGCGTGGCTGCCGTCGGGGCGGTCCTCGACGATGGCCCGCCAGGACTCGACCTCGAAGTAGGTGCGCTTGCGGCCCTCGGCCTCCTCGCGGAGCAGGAGTTCGAAGGAGGCGTCGGCGGCCTCGTAGGTGTAGCCCTGGAGTTCGCGTTCCTTGACGCGCTCGACGACCCGGGCGACCAGTTCGCGGTCGTCGCCGAGGTCGACGCCGAGCTCCTTGCCCTTGAGCTCGATGGAGGCGCGGCCCGCCATGTCGGAGACCAGCATCCGCATGGTGTTGCCGACCTGCTCGGGGTCGATGTGCTGGTACAGGTCCGGGTCGACCTTGATCGCGGAGGCGTGCAGGCCGGCCTTGTGCGCGAACGCGGACACCCCCACGTACGGCTGGTGGGTGGAGGGGGTGAGGTTGACGACCTCGGCGATGGCGTGCGAGATGCGGGTCATCTCCCGCAGCGCGCCCTCGGGGAGCACCTTCTTGCCGTACTTGAGCTCCAGGGCCGCCACCACGGGGAAGAGGTTGGAGTTGCCGACGCGTTCGCCGTAGCCGTTGGCGGTGCACTGCACGTGCGTGGCGCCGGCGTCGACGGCGGCGAGGGTGTTGGCGACCGCGCAGCCGGTGTCGTCCTGGGCGTGGATGCCGAGCCGGGCGCCGGTGTCCGCGAGGACGGTGGCGACCACGGCCTGGACCTGCGCGGGGAGCATGCCCCCGTTGGTGTCGCACAGCACGACCACGTCGGCGCCGGCCTCGTGCGCGGCCCGCACCACGGACTTCGCGTACTCCGGGTTGGCACGGTAGCCGTCGAAGAAGTGCTCGCAGTCCACGAACACCCGCCGGCCCTGGGCGACCAGGTGCGAGACGGTGTCGCGGACCATCTCCAGGTTCTCCTCCAGCGTGGTGCGCAGCGCCAGCTCCACGTGCCGGTCGTGGGACTTGGCGACCAGCGTGATCACCGGGGCACCCGAGTCCAGGAGCGCCTTGACCTGGTGGTCCTCCGCGGCCTTGCCGCCGGCCCTGCGCGTCGCCCCGAAGGCCACGAGCTTGGCGTGCCGGAAGTCGATCTCCTGTGCGGCGCGGGCGAAGAACTCGGTGTCGCGGGGGTTGGCGCCGGGCCAGCCGCCCTCGATGAAGCCCACCCCGAAGTCGTCCAGGTGCCGCGCGATGGCCAGCTTGTCCGCCACGGTGAGGTTGATGCCCTCGCGCTGCGCGCCGTCGCGCAGCGTCGTGTCGAAGACGTGGAAGGAATCGTCGACTTCGCTGGTTTCCGTCATGGTCTCAAGGCTCCTGTGTTGAAACTCGGTCTACCGGAATGACCGGCTCCACCGTCCTCCAATGATCCCCCGCGCTGCGCTCCCGGCTGAAGGTGGGCCAGAAATGCGAAAAACCCCTCGCGGGTGCGAGAGGTCTGCGCGCGGGTCGAGGACGACGGTGTCCGCCCGTACCTGGTCGTACGTGGCGGTCACTGCGGACCGGCGCGCCTGCTGCCAATAATCATGGCGAACGAGAGCACGGGGGCAGTGTGGCACATTCCGCCGCGGCGATCACACGGTGTCTCAGGATGCGAGCACTGGGCTACATGATCGGCGGACGGCGGCCGTTCGGCCCGGCGTTCGGCCCCCGTCAGCGTCCCTCTCGGCCCGCCCTCAGCCCGCTGTCAGCCCAGCGAGGCGTCGAGGAACTCCTTCACGTGGGAGAGGACCTGTTCGCGGCTGGTGCCGCGCAGGCCGATCGCCACATGGATGGAGAAGCCGTCCAGCAGGGCGCGCAGCCGGGCGCCGAAGCGGTCCGCGTCGAGGGGGCGGAACTCGCCGCGCGAGACGCCCTCGGCGAGCAGGGCGACGAGGTCGCGGTGCCAGGCGCCCTCGATGGCCACCTGCCGTTCGCGGGCGTCGTCGTCGGCGTTCTGGGAGTGGTTCCAGACCTCAAGCCACAGGGTCCAGTGCGGGTCCCGGTGGCCGTCGGGGACGTACAGGTCGACATAGGCGTCGAGGCGTTCGCGGGCGGTCCCGCGGGCGGCGAGCAGCCGGCCGCGTTCGGCGCCGAGGCGGCCCTCGCTCCACTCCAGGGTGCGCAGCAGCAGTTCGTCCTTGGAACGGAAGTAGTAGAGGAGATGGCCGCTGCTCATGCCGACCTCACGGCCGAGCGCCGCCATGGTGAGTTTCTCCAGACCGCGCTCGGCGATCATCTCCATGGCGGCGGCGAGGACCTCCTCGCGCGGTGGCGCGTTCTTCCGCGCACCGGCCATCCGTGACTCCCGTTGTCAGACCTTCGGCTGCTGCTGGGTGATGCAGTGGATGCCACCGCCGCCCGCGAAGATCGTACGTGCGTCCACCAGGGTCACGGTCCGCTCGGGGAACAGCCGGCGGAAGATGTCCGCCGCGGTCTCGTCGCGCGGGTCGTCGAAGCCGCACAGGACGACGCCGTCGTTGCAGAGGTAGTGGTTGATGTAGGAGTAGTCGGCCCAGTGGCCGTCGGCCTCCAGGACGGTCGGGGCGGGGACCTCGACGACCTCGATGGCGCGGCCGCGCGCGTCGGTCTGGGCCCTGAGCAGCCCGATGACCTCGCGGCTGACCTCGTGGTCGGGGTGCGCGGGGTCCTGCTGGGAGTGGGCGACGATCACGCCGGGGCGGGCGAAGGCGGCGACGATGTCGACGTGGCCGAGGGTGCCGTAGCCGTACGGGGGATAGTCGCCGGTCAGGCCGCGGGGCAGCCAGATGGCCTTCTCGGTGCCGAGCTGGGCGTGGATCTCCGTCTCGACCTGCTCGCGGGTCCAGCCGGGGTTGCGCTCGGGGCCGAGCTGCACGGTCTCGGTGAGGAGCACGGTGCCCTCGCCGTCGACGTGGATGGCGCCGCCCTCGTTGACCAGCCGGGAGGCGTACGTCTTGGCCCCGGCCAGGGCCGCGACCTCGGCGCCGATCTTGGAGTCGTGCTCCCAGCGGGCCCAGTCCTGGGCGCCCCAGCCGTTGAACGTCCAGTCCACGGCGGCGAGTTCACCGTGCCCGTTGGTGAGGAAGGTGGGGCCGATGTCGCGCATCCAGGCGTCGTCGAGTTCGCGCTCGACGATGTCGACGCCGGGGCCGAGGAGTTCGGCGGCCGGGGCGGACTGGCCCGGGCCGCACACGACCGTGACCGGCTCGAAGCGGCGGACCGCGCGGGCGACTTCCGCCCAGGCCGCGCGGGAGGCGGCGAGGTCCTCGGGGCTGTCGAAGGTGGGGTTGGGGCCCGGCCACGCCATCCAGGTGCGCTCGTGCGGGGTCCACTCGGCGGGCATGCGGAAGCCGTCGGCGGCAGCAGACATGGGGTGTTCCTTACGGGCTGTGTCCATCAGAGGAAGTAGAGGCGGTTGAGGGAGACCGAGTCGGCGGGCTCGGTGCGCAGCGGGTCGCCGTCGAGGGTGACCAGACCGGTGCGCTGGTCGACGTCGACCGCTCCGGTACGGGAGTTGAGGCGCAGGTCGGCGGGGCCGATGCCGCGGGTGCCGCGGACCGCGACGCGGCGGCGGCGGGTGGGCATGGTGTCGTTGCCCTGGTCGAGCGCGGCCTGGGCGACGAAGGCCACCGAGATCTCGGCGGGGGTCGCGCCGTGCGCCCCGAACTGCGGTCCGAGGACGAGGGGTTCGCAGGTGTCGGTGGCGGCGTTGGGGTCGCCGACGACTCCGTAGGCGGGGAAGCCGGACTTCAGGACGAGCTGCGGTTTGGCGCCGAAGTACTCGGGGCGCCACAGCACGATGTCGGCGAGCTTGCCGGTCTCGATGGAGCCGACCTCGTGGGCGAGGCCGTGCGCGATGGCCGGGTTGATGGTCAGTTTGGCCATGTAGCGCAGGACGCGTTCGTTGTCGTGGTCCTCGGGGGCGCCGAACTGGGCCTTCATCTTCCCGGCCATGGCGAAGGTGCGGCGGACGGTCTCGCCGGCGCGGCCCATGCCCTGGGCGTCCGAGGAGGTGATGCCGATGGCGCCCAGGTCGTGCAGGACGTCCTCGGCGCCCATGGTCCCGGCGCGGATGCGGTCGCGGGCCATGGCGGCGTCGCCGGGCAGGTCGGTCTTGAGGTCGTGGACGGAGACGATCATGCCGTAGTGCTCGGCGACCGCGTCCCGGCCGAAGGGCAGGGTCGGGTTGGTGGAGGACCCGATGACGTTCGGGACGCCCGCCATCTTCAGCACGTTGGGCACGTGGCCGCCGCCGCAGCCCTCGATGTGGAAGGCGTGGATGGTGCGCCCTTCGAGCACCCTGAGGGTGTCCTCGACCGACAGGCACTCGTTCAACCCGTCGCTGTGCAGGGCGACTTGGACGTCGTGTTCCTCGGCGACCCGCAGCGCGGTGTCCAGGGCGCGGGTGTGGGCGCCCATGTCCTCGTGGACCTTGAAGCCGCTGGCCCCGCCCTCGGCGAGCGCCTCGATCAGCGGGGCGTCGTGGGAGGACGAACCCCGGCCCAGGAAGCCGATGTTGACCGGCCAGGCGTCGAAGGCGGAGAACGCGTGGCGCAGCGCCCAGGGCGAGTTGACGCCGACGCCCCACACCGGGCCGAACTCCTGGCCGATGATCGTGGTGACGCCGGAGGCGAGGGAGGCCTCCATGATGCGCGGCGAGAGCAGATGGACGTGGGTGTCGACGGCTCCGGCGGTGGCGATGAGCCCCTCGCCGGAGACGATGGAGGTGCCGGTTCCGACGACGACGTCGACGCCGTCGAGGGTGTCGGGGTTGCCGGCCCGCCCGATCGAGCAGATGCGGCCCTCGCGGATGCCGATGGACACCTTCCGTACGCCCTGGACGGCGTCGATCACCACGACGTTGCTGATGACGACGTCGCAGGTGTCCCGGACGGCGGCGGCCTTGAGGTGCAGGCCGTCGCGGGCGGTCTTGCCGAAGCCGGCGAGGAACTCGTCCCCGGGGAGCTGGGCGTCGGACTCGACGCGGACGGTCAGCCCGGAGTCGCCGAGCCTGATCCGGTCGCCGGCGCGGGGGCCGTGGGTGGCCGCGTACTCGTAGGGGGTGAGGCGGCGGGCCTCGGCGGGGTGGCCTCCGGGGCGGCTCATCGCTCGGCCTCCTGGTCGCGGGTGTCGGGGACGCCGAGGTAGCCGCAGGCGGCGGCCCGGCGCAGGGCCTCTTCTCTGGCTCCGGGGGCGTCCAGCGGTCCGTCGACGAGGCCGGCGAAGCCGATCGCGACGCGCGCTCCGCCGATCGGCAGCAGTCCGACCTCGGCGCTCTCCCCCGGGCCGAAGCGGACGGAGGATCCCGCGGGCACGGCGAGCCGCATGCCGTAGGAGGCCGGGCGGTCGAAGTCGAGCCGCGGGTTGGCCTCGAAGAAGTGGAAGTGGGAGGTGACGGAGACCGGGACGCCGGCCGTGTTCGTCACGGAGAGGCGGACGGCCGCCTCGGGCTCGGCGTGCTCCGGGCCCGGCAGCAGCGCGCCGGGAGCCTCGTCGCCGAGTCCGCCGCCCGCTCCGGCGCCGATCGGGTCGGTGACGACCGCGAGGCGCGAGCCGTCGTCGAAGACGGCCTCGACGTGCACCTCGGTGACGATGTCCGCGACGCCGGGCAGGACGTCGTCGGGGCCGAGGACGGAGCGGGCCGCCTCGATCGCCTCGGCGAGCCGGCCGCCGTCGCGGGCCGTCTCGCAGACGGTGTCCGCGATCAGCGCGGTCGCCTCCGGCACGTTGAGCCTGAGGCCGCGGGCCCTGCGGGCACGGGCCAGTTCGGCGGCCGAGAACAGCAGCAGTCGGTCACGTTCCGTGGGGGTCAGTCTCACGCCGCGACACCTCCTCGCTTCCTCCGTTTAGAACATCACTCTAAACGTCCGATTCATGGAAGGGAAACATTGACGGATAAGCATCGGAGGCGCCACATTGAGCGTCGCTCTAACTCATGGCGCTTCCCCGCGCCACGCCAGGCGGCCGCCAAAGGAGACCAGCCATGCCGATCGAACAGCGCGGAGTCGACACGATCCCCGACGAGGAACGCACCAGCGGGCCCCGGGACCTCGTGTCGATCCTGCTCGGTTCCAACCTGTGTCTCGGGGTGATCATCTTCGGCTGGCTGCCGCCCTCGTTCGGGCTCGACTGGTGGTCCTCGGTCAGCTCGATCGTGGCAGGCACGGTGGTCGGAACGGCGCTCACCGCGCCGCTGGCGCTGGTCTCGCTGCGCACCGGCACCAACCTCTCCACCTCCTCGGGCGCGCAGTTCGGGGTGCGCGGACGGCTGGTCGGCTCGATCGTCGGCCTGCTGCTGGCGCTCGGCTACACCGCGCTGACCGTGTGGATCGGCGGCGACGTGATGATCGGCGTCCTCGGCCGCCTCTTCGGTCTGCCGGCGAACGGGGTCTCGTACGCCGTCGTGTACACGGTGCTGGCCGCCGCCACCGTCGCGGGCGCCGTGTACGGCTACAAGGTGCTGCTCGCCATGTCCCGCGTCCTCACGTTCGGCATGTCGGCGCTGCTGGTGGTCGGTGTGATCGCCTACGCCCCGCACTTCACCACCGCGGCGCTCCCCGAGGCGGGCGGCTATCTGCTCGGCTCGTACTGGCCCACCTGGCTGCTCGCGGCGGTCGCGGCCGGTCTGTCGGGCCCGATCGCGTTCATCACCCTGCTCGGCGACTACACCCGCTACATCTCGCCCGAGCGCCACTCCTCCCGCACGGTCCTGCACGGCACCTGGCTCGGTCTGATCGCCGGTCTGCTGGTCCCCCAGCTCTTCGGCACCTTCACCGCGTACGGGGCCCGCGCGGCCCTCGACTACGCGGGACCGCTGGTGTCCGCCTCCCCCGGCTGGTACCTGGTCCCGCTGCTGCTGGCGGCCTCCGCCGGCTCGGTGGGCAACGCCGGTCTGATGCTCTACTCGATGGGCCTCGACCTCGACGCGATCCTGCCCCGCGCCTCGCGCGCCCGCGCCACCTGCGCGGTCGCCGTCGTCGCCATGCTCTGCGTGTTCGTCGGCCACTACGCCTGGAACGCCCAGTCGGCGATGACGTCCTTCGTCCTGCTGCTGACCGCGATCGGCACCCCGTGGGCGGTCATCACCCTGATCGGCTTCGTCCGCTGCCGCGGGATCTACGACGCCGACGCCCTCCAGGTCTTCAACCGCCGCTCCCGCGGCGGCGTCTACTGGTACCGGGCCGGCTGGAACGTCCGGGCCACGGCCGCCTGGGCACTGGGCGCCTTCGTCGGCCTGCTGGCCGTCTCCCTCCCGTCGTACCAGGGCCCGCTGCTGACCCTGACCGGCGGCGTCGACTGCAGCTTCATCTTCTCCGGCCTGGTCGGCGGCCTCGTCTACCTGGCGCTGACGGCGAACGAGCCGTCACCCGTGATCGAGCCCCACCAGGAACCGGCTCGCGCCGAAAGCCGGCTTTAGGTCGCTGAACCAGGTGGCGCGCTCGTCGTAGGCTGCGAAGAACGGGCGCCCCACCAGGTCCGGATCGCGGGCCTGGATGAGATGGAGCACGAACACCTCCTCGCCGGCCACCTCCGCGATCCCGTCCACCTTGCTTTCCGGCAGGGAGAGCAGGATTGCCGTCAGGGCGATCCGGCGTTGCGTAAGGCGTGGTGCCGGGGCCGGCCTCCAGGAGTTGGTGGTGGCGGCATGCCTGGGGCTCTGCGGCCGAAGCCCGCCCTGGAAGAGGGGATGTGCCGGTCACTCTCACGGGTGAGACCGGCCGAAGACGCGTACTGGAAGGGAACGGGGTGGCTAGGTTCGCGGCATGTCACGTTTCCGGCTGTACCCGACGAACGCGCAGGCGGGCATCATGCTCGGCCACTGTGCGCACGCCCGGTACGTATGGAACCTGGCGGTGGAGCAGCACGCGCACTGGCGGCCCGGCCGCAGCTCCGCGCCCGGCTTTGCGGAGCAGTGCCGTCAGCTGACCGAGGCCCGGCGCGACAACCCGTGGCTGGCGGCCGGGAACGCGGATGTGCAGCAGCAGGCCCTGAAGGATTTCGCCAAAGCCAAAAACGCCCGCTTCACCTCCGGGTTCGGTGAGCCGACCTGGCGCAGGAAACACACGCACGAGGGCTTCCGCGTCATCGGCACCGACCGGGTCCCGGAATTCGGGCCGGACGGCTCACCAAAACTGAACACGGAGACCGGCAGGCAGGTCATGGGCCGCTCGGTGGTGGTGCAGAAACTGAACCGGCACTGGGCGCGGGTGAAGGTGCCCGGCTGCGGCTGGGTCCGCTTCCGCCTCACCCGGCCCGAACTGCCCGCCGCGAAGACGTTCCGCATCACCTTCCACAGCGGCCGGTGGCACATCGCGTTCGCCGTCGTCCCCGAACCGCTCGACACGCCCGGCACCGGCAAGGTCATCGGCATCGACCGGGGTGTGAAGATCACCGCTGCCCTCTCAGACGGCCGGAAGCTGAACTGCCCCCAGCTCAACGTCAAAGAACGTGCCCAGATCCGCAAACACCAACGGCGCGCCGCACGTGCCGCCAAGGGCAGCGAGGCCAAGACCGCCGCCCATGCCACGGTCGCCAGGCTCAGGGCGCGCGAGGCGGACCGGCGCAAGGACTGGTGCGAGAAGACCAGCACCATGCTCGCCCGCACCTACGACCTGGTGCGGTTCGAGAAACTGAACATCAAGAACATGACCGCCTCCGCGAGGGGAACGGCCGAACAGCCCGGCAAGAACATCCGGGCCAAGGCCGGACTCAACCGGGCGGTCCTCGCCCAGGGCTGGGGCCTGCTCCGGCAGCGCACCGAACACAAGGCACCCGGCCGTGTCGAGGACGTCCCCGCCCCTTACACCTCCCTGCGGTGCAGCGCCTGCGGCTGGATCGACAAGAACTCGCGCAAGAGCCAAGCCGAGTTCGTCTGTTCCGCCTGCGGCTTCACCTGCAACGCCGATGAGAACGCAGCAGTCAACGTCGCGGCAGGACAGGGCGGGATCCCCCGCCCCCGGCGAACAGCCGGTGCCGGAGGGATGACACCGCCCAATCAGCGGCCGAGCGTCCGTGAACCTCAACCCAGCCGGGTTGGAATCCCCCTCTTGTAAGAGGAGGAGGATGTCAAGAACTGGTAGTAGGGCACCGCCTAGCAGGGCACCGCCCACCGCCAGCCTTACTCGTCGGACCAACAGCATTTCCCCGCACCCCGGTTGGGGATGCGGGGACCGGCCGGGGGTGCGGGAGGGGCTAGCCCAGCGGGTGCATCCAGTTGTGGGTGTCCTCGGTGATGCCGCGCTGGATGTCGAGCAGGGCCTCGCGGAGGCGGAGGGTGACCTTGCCGGGCTCGCCGCCGGACTGGAGCCACTCGGTGCCGTCGCGCTTGACCGTGCCGACGGGGGTGATGACGGCGGCGGTGCCGCAGGCGAACACCTCGGTGAGGGTGCCGTTCTCGGCGTCGGTCTGCCACTGGTCGATGGAGACGCGGCCCTCCTCGGCGGTGTAGCCGAGGTCGCGGGCAACGGTCAGCAGGGAGTCACGGGTGACGCCCTCCAGGATGGAGCCGGTGAGGGACGGGGTGACGATCCGGTCGCCGTACACGAAGTACAGGTTCATGCCGCCGAGTTCCTCGATCCACTTGTGCTCGACCGCGTCGAGGTAGCAGACCTGGTCGCAGCCCTTGGCCGCGGCCTCCTTCTGCGCGAGGAGGGAGGCCGCGTAGTTGCC
This sequence comes from Streptomyces sp. NPDC127038, assembly GCF_042725875.1. NCBI lineage: Bacteria > Bacillati > Actinomycetota > Actinomycetes > Kitasatosporales > Streptomycetaceae > Streptomyces > Streptomyces sp. NPDC127038. Next base: position 17,185 of record NZ_JBHXDQ010000086.1, read on the forward strand.
GCCCGTCTTCGCGTCGCCCATGCCGCCGGGGACGGCGCGGACGCGGTCCTCGGAGAGCCAGATCGACACCGGCTTCACACCGCCCGCGAAGTAGGCGCCGGCGGGCGAGGCGATGACGAGGAAGAGGTACTCGTTGGCGGGCTTCACACCGAGACCGACCTCGGTCGCGATCATGAAGGGGCGCAGGTAGAGGGACTCCTCGCCGCCGTGGGCGGGCACCCAGTCGCGGTCCTGGCGCACGAGCGCGTCACAGGCCTCGATGAAGGTCTCCACGGGCAGCTCGGGCATGCCGAGCCGGCGGGCGGAGGCCTGGAAGCGCTTGGCGTTCTTGTCGGGACGGAAGGTCGCGACGGAGCCGTCGGGACCGCGGTAGGCCTTGAGACCCTCGAAGATCTCCTGCGCGTAGTGCAGGGTCATGTTCGCCGGGTCGAGGGACAGCGGTCCGTACGGAACGAGCTGGCCGTCGTGCCAGCCACGGCCCTCGGTCCACTTGACGGTCACCATGTGGTCGGTGAAGTGGCGGCCGAACCCCGGGTTGGCCAGGATCGCCTCGCGCTCGGCGGCGGCGAGCGGACTGGCGGAGGGCTTGAGCTCGATCGTGGGCTGCGTCATGAGTGGTTTTGTCCTTCACCGGTTGTATGTGACGGGCCGCGCTCACACCCGGACCGTCCGTGGCCAGTGCTAGGACGTCCGAGCATTCCCTCGTTCCGCGGCTCCGCCCTCGATTATCGCGCGCGGAGGGCCGTGGACGAAACGGCGTGAATACGGCCCGGGGGTGGCCCAGGGGACTGATGGTGGCACCCGGCGGCGGAACGGCGAAAGCCGCCGGGCGCTGATGCGACCCGGCGGCTGCTACGGAACGTAGGTGGTGCGCCGGGTCAGCCGGCTACGCGCAGGGCGAGCGCGTCGCCGATCTCCTCGGTGCTGCGGGCGGGCTTGCCGACGCGCTCGGCGAGGTCGGCGGCGACGGCCTCCTCGATCCGGGCGGCCTCGGCCTCGTAGCCCAGGTGGCGCAGCAGCAGGGCGACGGACAGCACGGTGGCGCTGGGGTCGGCCTTGCCCTGGCCCGCGATGTCGGGTGCCGAGCCGTGCACGGGCTCGAACATCGAGGGGAACTCGCCGCTCGGGTTGATGTTGCCGGAGGCGGCGACGCCGATTCCGCCGGAGACGGCGGCGGCGAGGTCGGTGATGATGTCGCCGAAGAGGTTGTCGGTGACGATCACGTCGAAGCGTTCGGGCTGCGTGACGAGGAAGATCGTCGCCGCGTCCACGTGGATGTAGTCGGTGGTGACCTCGGGGAACTCCTCGGCCACCTTGTTGAAGATGTTCGTCCACAGGTGACCCGCGAAGGTCAGCACGTTGTTCTTGTGGACCAGCGTCAGCTTCTTGCGCGGACGGGCCTGCGCGCGGGCGAAGGCGTCACGGACGACCCGCTCGACACCGAAGGCCGTGTTGACGGAGACCTCGGTGGCGACCTCGTGCGGCGTGCCCTTGCGGATGACACCGCCGTTGCCGGTGTACGGGCCCTCGGTGCCCTCGCGGACCACGACGAAGTCGATCTCGGGCTGGCCGGCGAGCGGGGTCGCGACGCCGGGCAGGAGCTTCGAGGGACGCAGGTTGACGTGGTGGTCGAACGCGAAGCGGAGCTTGAGCAGGAAGCCGCGCTCCAGGACACCGGACGGGACCGAGGGGTCGCCGATGGCGCCGAGCAGGATGGCGTCGTGCCCCTTCAGGGCGTCGAGGTCGGCGTCGGTGAGGGTCTCACCGGTGGCGTGGTAGCGCCGGGCGCCGAAGTCGAACTCCTTGGTCTCCAGCTTCACGTCCTGCGGGAGGACGGCGGAGAGGACTTTGAGCCCCTGGGCCACGACTTCCTGGCCGATGCCGTCACCGGGGATCACTGCGAGATCGATGCTGCGAGACATGACGGCACCGTACTCCCTGTCCCATGGAATGACACGCGACGTCCGCCATGCGGACAGCATGGTGTCGCGGAACGCCCACGCTTCGACACACGTTCACCCGTACGTACGAACGCCGTTGGCGCGAGGTGGGAACTTTCCAGACATGACCGCTCCCTCCACGGGGACCTCCCCCGAGCCTCCCGTCCCCGATGTCGGCATCCCGTACGAGCACGCGCGCGACATGAGCATGGCCGAGCAGTACGAGTACCTGAGGACGAGGCTCACCCGGCGGCGGGCGCTCGTCGCGGCGAGCGCCTTCGCGGGCGGCGGGCTGCTGGCCGGCTGCGCACGGGGGACGGGGGCCCCGGCCCGGACGGCGTCCGGGTCCTCGCCGAATCCGGCGACCGGCCGGGTGCCCGGCTCCGCCGTCGTCCCGTTCGGCCGCCATCTCGCCTTCGGCGCCGACCCGAAGACCCAGATGCGGATCTCCTGGCAGGTGCCGTTCGCGGTCAGGCGCCCCTACATCCGGGTGGGCCTCACCCCGTGGGCCCTGAGCCGGCGGATCGAGGCGGAGGTCCGCCCTCTGCACACCCCGGGCCTCGCCGGGCAGCGGGCGGCCCTCGACCAGTACTACCTGCACGCGGCACTGGACAGGCTGCGCCCCGGGACGACGTACTACTACGGCGTCGGCCACGACGGCTTCGACCCCGCGAGCAAGGCGCGGCACTCCACGGTCGGCCACTTCCGCACCGCGCCCGCGCACCCCGGGACGTTCGTGTTCACCGCCTTCGGCGACCAGGGCGTCACCCCCGACGCGCTCGCCAACGACAAGGTGCTCCTCGGCCGCGGGCCCGCCTTCCATCTGCACGCGGGCGACATCTGCTACGCGGACGGGGTCGGGCTCGGCCAGAAGTCGGACGTCTACGACCCGGCCGCCTGGGACCTGTTCCTGAAGCAGACCGAGACGGTCGCGCGGACGGTGCCGTGGATGGTGACGACCGGCAACCACGACATGGAGGCCTGGTACTCGCCGAACGGCTACGGCGGCCAGTCGGCGCGCTGGACGCTCCCCGGCAACGGCTTCGACCCCCACGACGCGCCGGGCGCCTACTCGTTCGTGTACGGCAACGTCGGGGTCGTCGCGCTGGACGCCAACGACGTCTCGTACGAGATCCCCGCCAACAAGGGCTACTCGCAGGGCAGGCAGACGGCCTGGCTCGACAAGCGGCTCGGGGAACTGCGCCGCCAGGTGGACTTCGTGGTCGTCTTCTTCCACCACTGCGCCTACTCGACCTCGACGCACGCCTCCGACGGAGGGGTCCGCGACGCCTGGGTGCCGCTGTTCGCCAGGCACCAGGTGGACCTGGTGATCAACGGGCACAACCACGTGTACGAGCGCACCGACGCCATCAAGGGCGGCACGGTGGGCCGGCAGGTTCCCGTGGGCGCCTCGACGGATCCGACGCGGGACGGGATCGTCTACGTCACGGCGGGCGGCGCGGGCAAGAGCCTCTACAGCTTCCCCACCGGGGTCAGGGACAGCTACGAAGGGAAGGTCACGCGCCCCGAGGCCGTCAGGACGTTCCACTGGACGAAGTCGAAGCAGCGGAAGCCGGACACCGTGGAGTGGTCCAGGGTGCGGTACACCGGCTTCTCCTTCCTGTCGGTGGAGGCGCAGGCAGGCCCCTCCCCCGTGCTGAAGGTGTCGGCGCTGGCCCAGAGCGGCGAGCGCATCGACCACTTCGAGGTACGGCGCGGGGCCTGAGCAGCGGTACGGCGCGGCGGCGTGGGCTTGAGCAGCACGGCCGGGCGCGGTCGCGGGGGCCTGCGTGCCGAGGTGCGGCGCGGGGCGGTGCCCCGCGCCGCGACCCCGCGGGCGCGGCTCCCGGTCCGGAGGGCGGCGGGCCTCAGTGGCCCGTCGCTCCGCCGTTGTCCCTGCGGTCGAGGGCGCGCTGGAGCGCGGCGGCGGCGTTCTTGCGGTCGGACTCGCTGCTCGTACGGGAGAGGTGACGGACTCGGCGGACGGTCGTCTCGGCCATGATGAATCGACTCCTTGCCTCCGGAGGCGCCCGAACGGGCGGCCGGAAGTGCGATGAGGGATTTACGAGACGCCGGAAGGGGCGGGGAGCGGTGCCGCAGGGGTTGCCTGCCAAGGGCTCCGGCTCACGACCGCCATTCGCTTGGTCGAGCGAGACGTTCGGCTCCTACCAAGCTAGGCGAGGACCGCGCATCTGTCTCCATAATTACTCGGACTTCCTACTATCTGAGACGGGGGATTACGTCACACGGCCGCGACCTGCGGCTTCGCTCAGAGCACGTCGCCCTCGCGCCAGTCGAAGACCAGCGCACACGCCGGGTCGAGGGAGTCCGGTGCGGTGCCGGGACCGATGAAGGTGGTGCCCTCCTCGTCGGGCAGACGGACGGTTCCCTCCGGCCCGAGCACACAGACCCGGCCCGGCCAGAGCCGCCAGCCCCGCGCCGCGTAGAGGGCGGCGCCGTCCTCGCTGGCCGAGAGCGCGCCGAGCCCGTACGCGTGCTCGATGATCCGCTCCAGCTCGGCCATCACCCGTCCGCCGAGCCCCGTGCGGCGCACGTCGGCGCGCACGGCGACCGCTTCCACGTAGCCGGTCCGCAGCGAGCGGCCGCGGTGCAGGACGCGCCGCTGGACGACGGAGCCGTGCGCCGCGATGCCCCGGCCGTCGTGGACCAGGACGTGCAGTCCGCCGAGGGCGTGGTCCCAGTCCTCGTCCCTGAGGTCCCCGTCGAAGGCGTCCTCCAACAGGGTGCGGGCTGCGCGGAGTTCGGCGGCTTCGAGATCCGCCGTATGGGCGATCCGCAGTCGGGTGGCCATGCGGCCAGTATTCACGCACGGACCGGGAATCCCGTCGGGAGTACGTCCGCAGCGGCCGGGTCCGCTCCTCGCGGCCGGGGGCGGCGGTGCCGGCCCGAGGGGGTTCACCCGCCCGACGGCCCGGGAACGTCACCCGCACGACTGATCCTCGGCCGGGCACGCCGCATCGGGGTCCGCCGGAGGGAACCGTCACGGCATGAGCGACACGACCAGAGCACTGCTTGAGGGCGGCCCTGACGACCTGCCCGAACGGATCGTCCCGGCCCCGGACCCCGGATCGGACGTGAAGATCGAGCTGCGCGGCGGCTACGAACACTTCAGGGCGACCCCGCGGCACGCGGACTCGCCGGAGGGCAGGCTGCCCGTGTACGAGTGGTGGGAGCGGACGGAACTGCCCGGATAGCGCCGCGCACGCCGGAGCGCGGAGCGCACGGCACGGGCAGACGGAACGCGGGCGCGCCCGGCACGGGCGTGCGCGCCCGGAATTGGAACCGCCCCCGCTCCACGGACGGGGGAGACCGTGAGGCGGGGGCGGAGTGGGTGACGGGCGGCCGGCCCGGGGGGGGCGGCCGCCGCGTTCGGCTGTCAGCCCATGTGCGGGTAGCCGTAGTCGGTCGGCGGGACCAGCGTCTCCTTGATGGCGCGGGTCAGCGTCCAGCGCATCAGGTTCTGCGGGGCGCCGGCCTTGTCGTTGGTGCCGGAGGCACGGCCGCCGCCGAAGGGCTGCTGGCCGACGACGGCGCCGGTCGACTTGTCGTTGATGTAGAAGTTGCCCGCCGCGTAGCGGAGCTTCTCCATCGTGTACGCGGCGGCCGCGCGGTCGCCGGAGATGACCGCGCCGGTGAGCGCGTAGTCGGACGCCGACTCCATCTGGGTCAGCATCTCGTCGTACTTGTCGTCCTCGTAGACATGCACGGCGAGGAAGGGGCCGAAGTACTCGGTCGTGAAGACCTCGTTCTCCGGGTCCGTGCACTCGACGACGGTCGGGCGCACGAAGTAGCCGACGGAGTCGTCGTACGTGCCGCCCGCGACGATCGTGCAGGTCGGGTCGGCCTTCGCGCGGTCGATGGCCGCCTTGTTCTTGGCGAAGGACCGCTCGTCGATGACCGCGCCGATGAAGTTCGACAGGTCGGTGACGTCACCCATGGTCAGGTAGTCGACCTCGGCCGCGAACTCCTCCTTGAAACCGGAGTTCCAGATGGAGGCCGGGACGTAGGCGCGGGAGCTCGCCGAGCACTTCTGGCCCTGGTACTCGAAGGAACCACGGGTCAGGGCGGTCTTGAGGACAGCGCGGTCCGCCGACGGGTGGGCGACCACGAAGTCCTTGCCGCCGGTCTCGCCGACCAGACGCGGGTAGGAGCGGTACTTCTCGATGTTGTTGCCGACCGTCTTCCACAGGTACTGGAAGGTCTTGGTCGAGCCGGTGAAGTGGATGCCGGCGAGGTCGCGGTGCTCCAGGGCGACCTTGGAGACCTCGATGCCGTCACCGGTGACGAGGTTGATGACGCCCTTGGGCAGGCCCGCCTCCTCCAGGAGCTGCATCAGCAGCACGGCGGCGTGGGTCTGCGTCGGGGACGGCTTCCACACGACGACGTTGCCCATGAGCGCCGGGGCGGTGGGCAGGTTGCCGGCGATCGCCGTGAAGTTGAAGGGCGTGATCGCGTAGACGAAGCCCTCGAGCGGGCGGTGGTCCATGCGGTTCCACACGCCCGGGGAGTTCGCCGGCGGCTGCTCGGCGAGGATCTGGCGGGCGTAGTGGACGTTGAAGCGCCAGAAGTCGACGAGCTCGCAGGGCGTGTCGATCTCGGCCTGCTGGGCGGTCTTCGACTGGCCGAGCATGGTGGAGGCGGCCAGCGTCTCGCGCCAGGGACCGGCCAGCAGCTCGGCGGCACGCAGGATGATCGCGGCGCGGTCGTCGAAGGACATCGCGCGCCAGGCGGGGGCGGCGGCGAGGGCCGCGTCCACGGCGTCCTGGGCGTCCTGCTGCGTGGCGTTGGCGTAGGTGCCGATGCGCGCCTTGTGGTTGTGCGGCTGCACGACGTCGAAACGCTCGCCGCCGCCCATCCGCTTCTCGCCGCCGATGGTCATCGGCAGGTCGATCGGGTTCTCGGCCAGCTCCTTGAGCTTGGCCTCCAGGCGGGCACGCTCGGGCGAGCCGGGCGCGTAGCCGTGCACCGGCTCGTTGACGGGGGTGGGGACCTGGGTCACAGCGTCCATTTTTTCCGTAACTCCTTGAGTCGAGCGGGTGTTCGGTCTCAGCCCTTGGTCAGGATGGAACGAGCGAAGAAGAGCAGGTTGGCCGGCTTCTCCGCGAGGCGGCGCATGAAGTAGCCGTACCAGTCGGTGCCGTACGCGGTGTAGACGCGCATGCGGTGGCCCTCGGCGGCGAGCCGCACGTGCTCGTCGCTGCGGATGCCGTACAGCATCTGGAACTCGTACTCGTCCAGCTTGCGCCCGGCGGTCCGCGCCAGCTCCTGCGCGATCGAGATGAGGCGCGGGTCGTGGGACCCGATCATCGGGTAGCCCTCGCCCTCCATCAGGATCTTCAGGATGCGGACGTACGCCTTGTCGGTCTCCGCCTTCTGCTGGTACGCGACCTCGGCGGGCTCCTTGTAGGCGCCCTTCACCAGACGGACGCGGCTGCCGCTCTCGGCGAGGCGGCGGGCGTCGGCCTCGGTGCGGAAGAGGTAGGCCTGGATCACACAGCCGGTCTGCGGGAAGTCCTTCCGCAGCTCCTCGTGGATCGCGAACATCGAGTCGAGGGTGGTGTGGTCCTCGGCGTCCAGCGTGACGGTGGTGCCGATCGCGGCGGCGGCCTCGACGACCGGGCGGACGTTGGCCAGGGCCAGCTCGTGGCCGCCCTCCAGGGCCTGTCCGAACATCGACAGCTTGACCGACATCTCGGCCTTCGTGCCGAGGCCCAGCTCCTCCAGGCGGCCGATCAGCTCCAGGTACGCGTCACGGGCGGCGTACGACTGCTCGGGGGTCGTGATGTCCTCGCCGACGACGTCCATCGTGACTTCCAGGCCCTTGCCCGTGAGGTCCTTGATGATCGGGACGACCTGGTCGACGGTCTCACCGGGGATGAAGCGGTCGACGACCGGCTTGGTCACCGGGGCGGCCGAGATCAGACGGCGCATCTTGTCGCTGCGCGAGGCGGCGAGAATCACGGGACCCAGCACGGGGCACCTCCACAACGAAGTCAGCAGGAGGCCGAATCCCGACGTTTCGGGTACGGCACGGAGAACCACCGTGAAACCTAGGGATCTCTCCGATCCTGGGCCATCGACAGCTGTCACGCATCCCTGGCCCAGATCTCAGACATATGTATGAAGGCCTCCCGGAAATGCGCGAGAATGCCGGGGTGAGCGGTGAACACAGAGGCGACTACCAAGAGCTGGTCGACGAGATCTCGGCGCTCCTCGGTGTCCCGGCGACGCTGGAGAACCGCGATTTCGAGCTGATCGCGTTCGGCGCGTACGACAGCGAGGGCGACCTCGACCCGTCCGCCCTGGACCCCGTGCGCACCCGCTCGATCCTCACCCGGCGCTCCACCACCGCGGTCCGCACCTGGTTCGAGGGCTTCGGCATCACCCGCGCGACCGGTCCGGTCCGTATCCCGCCGACCCCCGAGGCCGGGGTCTACCGGGGACGGATCTGCCTTCCGGTGCGCCATCGGGGCGTCGTCCTCGGCTATGTCTGGCTGCTGGAGGACGACCCGGGCCCCACCGACGCCCAGCTCGCCGGGGCCATGCAGGTGGCCTCCCGGATCGGCGCCCTCCTCGCGGACGAGGCGCAGGCCGGGGCGGACCTCACCCGGGAGCTGCGGGCCGTGCTGACCGCCGAGCGGGGCTGGCAGCTGGACATGGCCGTGGCCGAACTGCGGACGGCGCTCGGCCCGCGCGGCGAGGGACTGCACACGGTGGTGTGCGTGGCGCCCTGGCCCTCGGCCGACCCGGACGACGCCCCTTCCGCACGTACGGTCCCGGGGGCGACCGCCCTGTGCACCATCCCGTGGGGCACCACCGCCCAGAGCCTCGCCCTGCTGATCCGGCTGCGCTCGCCCGACGCCCTGGCTCCCGCGCTCACCGCGGCCGGCCGGTTCGTACGGGAGGCCGCGGGCGTCCGCGGCGGCGGCCGGGGATCGGGTTCGTCCGCCGGCCCGGGGGCCGGCCCGTCCGGTGGCCGGGGGGCCGGATCCGGCGGCGGTACGGGAGCGGCCTCCGTCGGCGGGGCGGCGGCCGGGGTGGCCGGGGCCCGGGAGGGGCTCGGGGAGCTGGGGGCCGCCTGGCGCGAGGCCGCCGCGGCCGCGCGTGCCGTACTGGCCGAGCCCCGGCTCGGTCCCGTCGCCGAGTGGGGTGCGATCGGCCCCTACCGGCTCCTGACCGCCCTGCCGCCCGAGGCGGCCCACGACCCCGCCGTGAACGCCCTGTTGGGCACCACCCACCGCGAACTGGCCCGCACCGCAGAGGTGTTCCTCGACCGCGCGGGCCAGGCCGGGCGCACGGCGGCCGAGTTGGGCATCCACCGCCAGACGCTCTACTACCGCCTGTCGCGCGTGGAACAGCTCACCGGCCTGGACCTGGACGACGGCGAGGACAGGCTGCTGCTGCACATGGCGCTGAAGGGCGCCCGGCTCTAGAGGGTCTTGCCGGTCGGCGGGTCGGCTCTACGGGGTCTCGCCGGTCAGCAGGTCGGCGACGGCCGTCACGCCCTCGGTGATCGCCCGCTCCCCCACGTCGCCGAAGCCGAGCACCAGCCGGGGCGGTGTCGTCGACCCGTCCGAGCGGCACGGGCCCATGCCGTACAGGCCGACGGCGCGCTCACGGGCCGCGCGGACGAGGGACCGCTCGTCCGTGGCCGGCGGCAGATGCAGGACCGCGTGGAATCCGGCGGCCAGCCCGGTGAGCCGGACCTCGGGGGCGTGCTCGGCCAGGGCTTCGACCAGGGCGGTGCGACGGGCGGCGTAGAGCGTGCGCATCCTGCGCAGATGGCGGTCGTGCCGCCCGGACTCGATCAGCTTCGCGAGGGCCAGCTGGTCCAGGGCCGGGGAGCCGCGGTCGGCCAGCCGCTTGGCCTCGGTCAGCGGGGCGGTGAGCGCGGGCGGGCAGAGCAGCCAGCCGATGCGCAGTGCCGGGGCGAGCGACTTGCTGACGGTGCCGATCGAGACGACCCGGTCGGCGGCCAGTCCCTGAAGGGCCCCGACCGGCTCACGGTCGTAGCGGAACTCGGCGTCGTAGTCGTCCTCGATCACGTACGCGTCCCGGCGCATGGCCCACTCGATCAGGGCGATCCTGCGTCCGGGGGCGAGGACGACTCCGGTGGGCCACTGGTGGGCCGGGGTGACGATGACGGCGCGGGCCCCGGTCGCGTCGAGCGCGCCCACGTCGACGCCGTCCTCGTCGACCGGTACGGGCACGGCCCTCAGGCCCGCGGCAGCGGCGGCGGCCGACGCGGTGGCGGGGCCGCCGGGATCCTCGTACGCCACCACCCGCACCCCGGCGAGCGCCAGGCAGCGCAGGGTCAGTCCGAGTCCCTGCGCGTAGCCGGAGCAGACGACGGTCCGCTCGGGGTCGGCCGCGGCCGCCCGCACCCGGCGCAGATAGCCGGCCACCACCTCGCGCAGCGCCGAACTCCCGCGCGGGTCGCCGTAGTCGAGATCCGCGGTCGGCATCGCGCGGGCCGCCTCGCGGGTCGCCCAGAGCCAGTCGGCCAGCGGGAAGCTCCCCAAGTCCGGTACGCCGTGCCGGAAGTCGGCGATCAGGCGCGGGGCGGCGCGGTCCCGGGAGGCGGGCGCGGGCGGCACGTGCGCTCCCGCGGCGACCCGGGTGGCGGAGCCGACGCGGGTCACCAGGTAGCCCTCCGACTGGAGTTGGGCGTAGCAGTCCTGGACGAGACCACGCGAGAGACCGAGTTCCCCGGCGAGCGCGCGGGAGGAGGGGAGCCGCTCTCCGGCGCCGAGCCGGCCCGTGCGGATCGCGTCGCGCAGCTGCCGCTCCAGCTGGGCGCGCAGCGGCTCGCCGCTGTCCCGGTCGACGGACAGCAGCAGTTCGGGTGACAGACCGGCCCACTGCGGAGGCATGGAATTGGAGCTTACCGGCGGTCCGGCCGGCCCCTAGCGTCGAAGCCATGACGCCTTCCCCGACACCCCGGCCCTCCCGAAGGACTCCCCCGTCGCCGGACCCGGCCCCGGCTCGGGACGCGGTGCGCGCGCCCGCCGCCCCGGCCCCGGAACCGGCGGCCCCCGCCTCGCCGGCGTCTCCCGCGCCCGACGGGCACGCCGAGCCGGCCGGGCGGCCGCCGCTGCTCAGCCGGCCCCTGATGCTCCGCTTCGTGAGCATGATCGGCGCCTCGGTCAGCTTCTTCCTGCTGCTGTCGGTCGTCCCCGCCTACGCCTCGGCGTCGGGGGCGGGCCCGGCGACGGGAGCCCTGATGCTGTCCACCGTGCTCGGTGAGCTGGCCGGTCCCCGCCTGGTCGGGCGGTACGGCTGCCGGTTCGTGCTGGCCGCCGGACTCGCGCTGCTCGGAGGGCCCGCGCTCGTCCTGACCCTCTCGCACTCCCTCGCGTGGATCGTGGCGGTCTGTCTGGTCCGCGGCCTCGGCTTCGCCCTCACGCTGGTGGCCGGCGGCGCGCTGACCGCCTCGCTGATCCCGGCCGGACGGCGGGGCGAGGGGCTGGCGCTGGTGGGCGTGGTCTCCGGCGTGCCGTCCCTGGTCGCGCTGCCGCTGGGCGTCTGGCTGGCGGGGCGGGTGGGCTTCACTCCGGTCGCCCTCGCGGCGGGCGTGGCCGCGCTCGCCGCCGTCGCCTCGGTGCCGGCGCTGCCCGGCCGGGAGCGGGCGTCGGAGAAGCCGGTCGGGATGGTGGCGGCGCTGCGCACCGGGGCCCTGGCCCGGCCCGCGGCCGTCTTCGCGACCACGGCCCTGGCGACCGGGATCATCGTCACCTTCCTGCCGCTTGCGGTTCCCGCGACCGCCGCCGGGGTCGTGGCGGCGGCCCTGTTCGTCCAGCCCGCCGCGTCGACCGCGGCCCGGTGGGCGGCGGGCCGGCACGGCGACCGGCACGGGCCCGCGGGCCTGGTGGTGCCGGGCCTGCTCCTGTCCGCCGCCGGTGTGCTGCTCACCGCGTTCACCGGGAGCGCGGTCGCCGTCCTGGCCGGGGTGGCGGTGTTCGGGGCCGGTTTCGGCATCGCCCAGAACGCCACCCTGACCCTGATGTACGCCCGCGTCCCCGTCTCCGGCTACGGCACGGTCAGCGCGCTGTGGAACCTCGCCTACGACGGCGGCATGGGCGTGGGCGCGCTCGGCTTCGGCGCCCTGGCGGCTCCGATGGGCTACGCGGCGGCGTTCGCGGTCACGGGCGCGCTGATGCCGCTGGCGCTGATCCCCGCCCTCCGGGACCGGCCCGCCCCGGTCGCCGCCGAGGGATGAGGTCTGCCACGAGGGAGGAGCGTGACCCGCGGGTCCGCCGCGTTCACTCCGCTCCGCGCACTCCCTCGATCACCTGGCGCAGCCCCTCGGTCAGGGCGTCCCCGTCGGGGGCGGTCTTCGGGTCGAAGGTCCACTGGGCGATGAGGCCGGTCATCAGGGTCAGATAGAAGCGGCCCAGCGTGTCCGCGGACGCGTCGGTCACCTCCTCCTCGGGCACGCCCATGAGGATCGCGACCAGGCCCCGCCCGCCCTCCCGCTGGGCGCGGGCCAGATGGTCGCGCACCTCGGGCAGCTCGATGGTCATGACCTCCATGCTGAGCCGCCAGAGCGAGCCGGGTTCGCGCATGGTGTCGACGATGTTGGACCACACCTCGCGGAACCGCTCCAGCGAGCCGGGCGCACCGCTGATCCCGGTCACCCCGTCGCCGTCGAAGGGCATCTCCTCCACGAGTGCGACGTAGGCCTGCGCGAGGAGCGCGTCCTTCGAGCCGTAGTGGTAGCCGATGGACGCCAGGTTCGTCCCCGACTCCTTGACGAGGTCGCGCGCCGTGGTGCGCGCGAAGCCCTTCTCCAGCAGGCAGCGCTTGGCGCCTTCGAGCAGATCCTCACGGTGTCCCATGCCGGTCAGCGTACCCCGATTCAGACAACCGTCCCATACGGCCGTCCCACACAGGCGTCCTATACGCTCGTACTAGACAAGCGTTTAAGACGTCCGTACAGTCCCTGTCATGACGAACCCGACGAGCACGACTCCCGCCTCCGGCGCCACCGGCGCCCGGGCCGGCCGCCGCGAATGGACCGCCCTCGGCGTCCTGATGCTCCCGCTGCTCCTGGTCTCGATGGACGTCTCCGTCCTCTACTTCGCGATCCCCTCGATCAGCGCGGACCTGGAGCCGAGCGGCACCCAGCAGCTGTGGATCTTCGACATCTACGCGTTCGTGCTCGCCGGCCTGCTGATGACGATGGGCTCACTCGGCGACCGCTTCGGGCGCCGCAGGCTGCTCCTGTCCGGCGCCGTCGCGTTCGGCGCCGCCTCGGTGCTCGCCGCCTACGCGGACAGTCCCGGGATGCTGATCGCGGCCCGCGCGGTCCTCGGCGTGGGCGGCGCGACCCTGATGCCGTCGACGATGGCGATCATCCGGACGATGTTCAGCGACCCCGGACAGCGCGCGAAGGCGATCGGCCTGTGGTCCGGCGTCATGACCGGCGGCATCGCCCTCGGTTCGGTGATGAGCGGTGTCCTCGTCCAGTACTTCTGGTGGGGCTCGGTCTTCCTGGTCAACCTGCCCGCCATGGCGCTGCTGCTGGTCCTCGGCCCGTTCCTGCTGCCCGAGTCCCGGAACCCCGAGCCGGGCCGCTTCGACCTGCTCAGCGTTCCGCTGTCGATGGCCGCCGTGCTGCCGGTGATCTACGGCGTCAAGGAGATCCCGTCCGAGGGCTGGAGGACCGAGTACGTCGTCTCGGTCCTCGTCGGCCTGGTCTTCGCCGCCCTGTTCGTCCACCGCCAGCGCACCGCGAGGTCCCCGCTGATCTCCCCCGCCGTGTTCCGCGGCCGCGGCTTCGCCCCCGCGGTCGTCCTCAACCTGATCTCGTCCTTCGGCATGATGGGCTCGGCGTTCTTCACCACGCAGTACCTCCAGTCGGTGCTCGGGAAGAGCTCCATGGCCGCCGCCCTGTGGTCCCTGCTTCCCACCGTCCTGGTCGGTGCGGCCGCGCCGGTCGCCGCGCAGCTCGTGCAGAAGGGCGTCCACCGCGCCCACGTCGTCTCCGCCGGCTTCGCCGTCGCCGCCTGCGGCTACGCCCTGCTGGCCCTCGCCGGCACCGACTCCCTGTGGCTCGTGCTGGCCGGGGCGGGCGTCCTCGCCTCCGGGATCGTCACCGTGATGTCGCAGATGATGGACCTGGCCCTCGGCACCGTGCCCCTCGGCAACACGGGCGCCGCCGCCTCCCTGCTGGAGACCGGCGCCGAGTTCGGCGGCGCCCTCGGCATGGCGGTCCTCGGCTCCATCGGCACCGCGGTCTACCGCCACGACGTCCCGGCCGGGGTCCCGGCCGCGGCCCACGAGACGCTGGGCGGCGCCCTGGCCGTGGCCGGACGGCTGCCGGGCCACGCCGGGACGGCCCTGGCCGCCGCCGCCCGGGAGGCGTTCACGAACGGCATGCGGGCGGCGGCCGTCACGGGTGCGGTCCTGCTGCTGGGCGCCGCCGTCCTCGCCGTCACGAGCCTGCGCGGGGTGACGGTGCGCGACGCCGCCGACCCCGGAACCGGCGACCGGCTCCCCGCCCAGGCGGCCGGACAGGGGAACGACCTGACCCCCGCCTGACCGGCCCCACCGTCGGACGGGGGCCCGCACCCCCGCCCACGGGGCGGAAAACAACCCGCACCCCGCCGGGTGGGCCGGACCACTCCGCCCCACCCGGCATCGCCCTGCCCGGCGTCGGCCCGCCGACATCCGCTCACCCGGTGTCGGCTCACCCGTCTTCGGTGCGCCCGGCGAAATCCCCGCGGATGGCGGGGACTCCCCCGCGAACCGCGACCCTCGCCCCGCACCCCGGGGCCGGTCGTCGATCAGGGCGGCGGCGCCGGGGAGTTGTCGGCGGAGCGTGCCAGGATGGGCGTGTGACACAGACATTCGGTACGCCGTTCATCGGCCGCGGGGACGAACTCTCCCGGCTCACCGGCGTGCTGGAGCGCGCCGGTGACGGCGAACCGCGCGCGGTCCTGGTGGCCGGGGACGCCGGGGTCGGCAAGACCCGCACGCTGACCGAGGCCGCGGCGCACGCGGCCGCCGCCGGGACGACGGTCCTGACCGGGCACTGCGTGGACCTCGGCGACGTGGGCCTGCCCTACCTCCCGTTCACGGAGATCCTCGGCGCCGCGGCCGCCGACGACCGCCTCGCCCCGGCGTTCGCGGCCCACCCGGCGGTGGACCGGCTGACCGGCGCGGGCCGCGGCACCGACACCGCACCCGACCCCGGCGGCCGGCTCCCGCTCTTCGAGGCCGTCGCGGGACTCCTCGCCGACCTGGCCGGCATCACCCCGCTCCTGCTGATCATCGAAGACCTCCACTGGGCCGACCAGTCCTCCCGCGACCTGCTCCGCTTCCTGCTCAGCCGGGGTGTCCTCCAGCGGCCCGCGGCCGGCGGCCCCGCCCGACGGCTCGCGTTCTTCGCCTCGTACCGCGCGGACGACCTGCACCGCCGCCATCCGCTGCGCCCCCTGCTCGCCGAGCTGATCCGGCTGCCCGCCGTCGACCGGCTGGAGCTGCGGCCCATGGCCGACGCGGACGTGGCCCGGCTCGTCCGCGCGCTGCGCACCGGCCCCGTCTCCGACAGCACGGTCCGCGGCATCGTCGAACGCGCCGAGGGCAACGCCTTCTACGCCGAGGAACTGCTCGCCGCACTCCCCGGCGACGACGACCCCGCCTCCCCCGTCATGCCCAGCGGGCTGGCCGACGTCCTGCTCATCCGCATCGAGCAACTCTCCGACACCGCCCAGCAGGTGCTGCGCACGGCGGCCGTCGCGGGGCGCCGCGTCGAGCACGAACTCCTGCGGGAGGCCGTACAACTCCCCGAGGAGGAGCTGGAGTCGGCGCTGCGCGAGGCCGTCGGCCGCCAACTGCTGGTGCCGGGCGCGGACTCGACGTACTCGTTCCGCCACGCGCTCACCCGCGAGGCCGTGTACGCGGACCTGCTGCCCGGTGAACGGGTGCGGCTGCACCGCCGGTTCGCCGGACTGCTGGCGGGACAGGCCCGCTCGGCGAAGAACGCGGCGGAGCGCGCCCACCACTTCCGCGAGAGCCACGACCTGCCCGACGCGCTCACCGCCTCCCTCGAAGCGGCCGACCACGCCCAGCGCGTCGGCGCGCCCGCCGAGGAGCTGCGCCATCTGGAGGCGGCGCTCGAACTGTGGCCCGCGGTGGACGCGGGCGCCCGCCCCGACGGGGGCACGGTCGCCCTCACCCTGCGCGCCTCCGCGGCGGCCGCCCGGGCCGGTGAGACGCATCGCGCGGTCCACCTCACCCGGGACGCCCTCGCCAGGGTCGGCTCGGACGCCGACTCCGAGCTCGCCGCCCGGGTCCGGTACACCCTCGCGGGCAACCTGATGCGGATCGACAGCCTGAAGGACGCGTTCACGTACAGCAGCGAGGCGCTCGCGCTGATCCCCGCCGAACCGCCCTCGTACACCTGGGTGTGGGCGGCCGCGACGCATGTCATGGCGGCCCGCCACGTGGGCCGGGCCGAGGACGCGGAGCGGGTCGCCCGGCAGGCGCTCGCCACCGCCGAACAGCTCCGGCTGGCCGACGCCGAGGCCGACCTGACGATCTCCCTGGTCGGCATGGAGGCGGACGACCGGCGCACCCCCAAGGGCCGCGAACGTCTGCGCCACGCCCGTGAACTGGCCCACGGCGCCGGGAACTTCCCCGTCGAGATGCGGGCCCTGTTCAGCCTGGCCATCGGGTCCTACGAGTCCGGTGACCTGGAGGAGTGCCTGACCTGGCTCGGCGACGGGGTGGACCGCGCCCGCCGCTCCGGTCTGCTCTCCTCGCCGTACGCCCTGGAGCTGCGCTACCTCCAGTCGCTGGTGCTCTACACGCTGGGCCGCTGGGACGCGTGCGCCCGCGCGGCCGCCGACGACGCCGAGGTGCTGCCCGCGGCGGCCGGGTTCGCGACCGGCCCCGCCCTGTACGTGGCCCTGGCCCGCGGCGAGCACGAGGCCGCCGTCGGCGGAGCGCGCGCCCTGCTCGACGGGCCCTTCGACTGGATGTCGGCGCTCGTCGCGAGCATCGTGCTGACCGACGCGGCGGCCAGGGACGGCGACGCGGAGGAGGCCGTACGACGGCTGCGCGCCGCGGCCGAGTCCCTCACGGACGCCTCCGGCACCGGCCCGCCCCCCGTCGTGGTGCGGCTCGCCGCGCTCGCGCTGTCCGCCGTCGCGGACGCGGCCGAGGAGTCGCGCCGCTCCGGTGACACGGCCGCCGCCGGCCGCTGGGCGCAGACCGCCGCCGAGCTGGTGGAGCTGGCCAGGAGCACGGCGGCCACCGGCGGGAAGGGCGGCGAGCAGGGGCCCGAGGGCGTGGCCTGGCTCGCCCGTGCCGAGGCCGAGTGGCTGCGGGCCCGCACGGGTCCCGACGTCGCCGCCTGGGAGCGGGCCGTCACGGCCTTCGGCTACGGCGACCCGTACGAACTGGCGAGGAGCAGAAGGCGGTTCGCGGAGGCGCTGCTCGCGGCGGGCCGCCGCGAGGAGGCCGGCGAACAGGCCCGTGCCGCCCACGACACCGCCGTGCGGCTCGGCGCGGCGCCGCTGCGCGGGGAGCTGGAGGAGCTGCTGCGACGCGGGCGCCTCGCCGGGTCACCGGCGGCCGCGGAGCGCGTCGCCGCGCTGACCGCCCGGGAGAGCGATGTGCTGCGGCTGCTCGGTCGGGGGCGCACCAACCGCCAGATCGGCGAGGAGCTGTTCATCAGCGGCAAGACGGCGAGCGTGCACGTCTCCAACATCCTCGCCAAGCTCGGTGCCGCGAGCCGCACCGAGGCGGTGGCCATCGCCTACCGCGAGGGGCTGATCGCACCGGAGACGACACCGTCCGCGTGAGGGCGGGAAAAGGCCGAGGGCCGGGACACCTGCGGG